>JBAUVX010000404.1:0-5487 GCA_049583465.1 Waddliaceae bacterium
TCCTTTGTAAAAGGAGTATGTTAGCATATTTTTTACTAGAATAAGGCGAAAAAATGGCTAAGACCCATTCTAACTGGATCTGGGTCTAATTCCAAAAAATCTCACCCAAGGGGTGGAAATATAGGAAAGAAGTTAAGATTGATTAATAACCCAGCACAATAACAAAAAATCATTCTCGTCTTTCTAGACCTTTCTTATATTCTGATCTCTATCTTGCCCAAAAGAGAAAGGGCTAATTTATGTTTCGAGTGTTTTCCGAGTGCTTTTATTAAGTTTTTTCGACCTTTTTCATCGAGAGAGAGCTTAATTTTATCTTGTCCACAAAAAAGGTAATAGTCTGGACCTATTTGCTGAATGGATACAGGATAATTACCCTCAACCGCTTTTTCAGCAATAGCCTTTACCATCACGTCGAAGAGTTTTCTATTGTTGGATTCGGATGCAGACTTGATCAAAGATGCATTATCCACCAGTTTCAGCTTCTCACTTATTTCATAACCTGAAAAAAACCTGTCAACTAAAAAAGGAATCGCATTGGGTCCCATTATTTTAGTTAGTGCGAAGACCGTTTCGTAGATGAGATACCCATCATCCTTTTCTGTATGGAGAAGGCATTTAAGTGGACTAATGGCTTCTCTAGCATCCTCCCCTATTTCACCCAAAGCCTCGATTGCATCCGTCTTGACAGGCGACCGGTGATGCTGCAGTTGTTGAATCAAGGAGGGAACTGCTCCTTTGGCTGCTGGTCCCATTTCTCCAAGAACCTGTGTTATCTTCTGTCTTACCGGGTAGTTATAGTCTGAATCGTTGGTTAAAGCCACACAGAGGTGTGGAACGGCAACCTCCCCTTTCTGCACGATCATTTTCCATATCAACTCATTATCTATGCTGCTGCGAAATTCCTTACCCTTTCGGAATAGCCCAATAAGAAGAGGGGCGATCTCGGATGGATCAGAGCCGAGTTCTTCTAGCAGCTCTAGGGCTCTCATTATTGCTGTCCCAGAATTCGAATCTCTAACGACTTTCTTGAGAGCCGGAATAGCCTCTACTCCCCATCTTCTTAATCCTGCCATAGCTCTCTTCACGATGTTAGAGTCAACCCCGCAAAGTCCTTTAATAAAATGTTCGATAGAGTCAACCCCCTCTATCTCGTCTATTATATACTGTGCCCATTTTGCGTTTTTTGCGTTTTTAATGCACCACCTAAGCTTAGGAATAGCACCCATGGCAAGCGAGCCAAGTTCTTCCAGCCTCTTCATTGCCGCCGCTCGTACACCTGAACTGTCATCATGAAGTGCATCAATAAGATAAGGAATAACCGCTTCCGGCTCCATTGTTTTTACTAGAGCTTTTAAAGCATCTTCTTTCCGAACTGGTAGTACTTTAAGAATATGAGCCACTGCTTCTTGCCCGCCGATTTCTCCCAGTATCTCAACGACAGTGCTGGGCGATCGATCAATGTGAGCAGCGACGTAAGGAACAACAGGTTCTCCTATCTTTATTAATGCTTTCTCTACTTGTTCACAAAAATAACCATTCCTGAGCTTCTCAATGAGATGGGGAATGGCAGGGACGGCATCACGACCCATCTCTCCCAAAGCATCTATTGCCGCCTTCACTCTTTTTCCCCTGGGATCTCTTAGATGGCCATAAAAGCTGTCTTCGTAATCAATCTTAGATTCATCAAGGTTTCTGATAAGAACGGGAACAGCCCTTTTTGCTGCTCGCCGGCCGATTTCTTTCAATTGATGCATTGCCTTAATAGCGTCATTGAGGTTTCTTTGACCGGCTTTCTCAACGAGATAGGAAATATCCTCTTCGGTAATGCACTGTTTCTCAATTAGGTGATCCAATGCTTTGACTTTTACCTTCCCTTTTAGCAGTCCTCTGTCGATACAATGCCTAATGACGGAAATGCATTGCAGCTCATCGTTTAAATTGAGATCATTATCCAATAGCGCCGCTTGCATTTGATCTCGCAGCATCGAAAATACTTTATGCTCTTTTTCTATCCAATCGTACAAACCTTCAATATTCGGGCAAACCTCAACGCATTCGATGGCTAATCTGGTGCTGTATCTTCCGACAAGATCTTTCGGTTCCCCATTAAGAAGAACGGAAAAAAAATCCATAACTCTTTGCTGACGCTCTTTTTCACTCTCTCTTGGATCTCTTCTGCTCAAAAGGCTCGCAGTTGCAATCAGGAGTCTTTTCATATAAAGGCGAAGCTTGCAAGCACTTACTCTCTCTCTAAATTCTCGGGGATCGTTTTTTGCTAATTCTGCTAAGTAGCAAGCTGCAAAATGCACCTGAATCAAGTAATGCGGAAAGGAGGCCGACCGACTATCACGATATCTACCCCCGTCGGCAATTTGCAAAAGTCCTGAATCATAGAGCTCGTTAATGCCCGCCTCATCTGATTCATAATGCCTGATGTGAGCGTCATCGGCCACATATTGCTCCTGTTCGAACATGACAAAGGCAATTTTCCCTAAGAGAAGGGAGAGTGCCTGCTTTTTATTCTCATAGCTTGTCGGGCTGTCGCATTGCCGGGAAAGACGACGAGAAAATACATGCTCCACCGCCCTGCTGATCAGCTCCATTTCATTGATTTCTCCTTCCCCGCTAGGATGTAATCTTTGATCGCGATCTAACATGTAAGTGCACAATGCATCTCGCATAAGAGGCTTGCCGGCCAACTCCATCAGAGCAGGCTGTCTTTCCATTAAATTAATAAGACCACTTGCTTGATCTCTTGCCTCATTTGGATCTTGCAACATGATGGAAAAATGACGAGAAATCGACTCTTTAATGTGCTCATTCTGAAAATCAAATTCGATGATAGCATCTACCTTCCCCTCAAATTCGCGTGCAGCATGCCTTTGCGAGGTGATGACCACATGAGAAAATGCCTCACGCTCAAACAACTGAGCGAGAATTTCCGGGATTCTCGGGACTTCGTCGAGGCCATCCAAAACGAGCACCTTATGAGGGCTGTTCTTTATGACTTCCTGGATGTCAAATAAACGTTGGTTTTGCTCTTCCGGACTTCCGGGGAGAAAACACTCCTTCATCAGGATATGTTCGAGAGAACGCTCTCCGGGAGGATAGTTACTCTCAGTCAAATTTCTCCCTGATACGATAAAAAGATGATCGCAATTTGCCCATAATCGCCAGTTTGCCCATAGATAGCCGATTTGCTTGGAAACGGTCGTTTTCCCTGATCCCGGGTCAGCGCGCAAAAGACTTTTTTGACCATGCCGGGCTTTAAAAAGAGCTTCCAGCGCGATCGGTGTTTTTATAGGACGATCCGGGGTTTCGACCTCTTCCCTTTTTTCCCGTCCTTCTTCAGGAGACATTTCATGCTTTTCTTTCTTTTGCTTTTTTTCTTTGATCAAGGCGAGAGGAGGAACAGGAAGGTCGCCAATGTCGATCTCTCCTTCGGTAAAGGTAGGGCGTATCGTTGTGTTTCTCTGATAAAATTTCACTAGGCCTTCTTGAACTCTTGCCAAAGAATCGGGCCCTCCCCGTCGAAGGGGCTGCATTTGTTGAGCTTCGACTCGCTCGACCCTGGATTGAAGGGCAACGATATTTCCCGTTTGCTGAAGTGCTGTTGTTTTGGCAAATTCCGCTTCCCTTCTGGCTTCTTGCGCATCCACTTCTACCTTAGCGTGGCGTTGGCCAAAGGCTTGCAAGGCTTCACCGGCCCCGGTAGCATCTAAACGAACGGCTCTTCCTGCCAATGGCCGACCCCTCCCGTTGAGCAGCGGAATCTCACGAGGAAGATCCGGGGTCCATTGAAGCTCTGCAGGAAGATAAAGGATATCCATTCCCAATGCCTTGGCCTCCTCACCGGTGCCAACGCGAAAGCCGTATTGTTGATAGGCGCTCATTCCATTTGCATAATAGCAGCCGTCGTCGGCCCGAATCCCGCACCGATACAATAGCTCTCTGTTAGGGAACAGAGTTTCGAAAAACTTCATGATGTTGCGATGTCCATTACGAATGTCGAAACGCCCGTTAAGAAATTGAAAAAATTTGTCTTTCCAGTCACACCTTCCCAATAACGACTCCGCCATGAATCGCTCATGCAGATGCTGAGGGTCCGCTCTCAGAAGCTTCAAAGTCTCAAGAGGGATTTCATACATAAAATTGCGGAACATCTCGCTGACATAGATTCCAAACTCCTCTCCTTGCTTCTCAGTCCGCATCCGGAACGGATGTTCAAAAATTTGACACATCTTAAGAGCAATTTGCTCTCCAATTGCATCGGCGATCTCCGAACTATGGATGACGCTTGCTATTTCAATCGCTCGATCTTTCAGCTGTTTGTCTTGACGAGACTGCAAATAGTCTCCAAATTGCTTTAAAAAAACCCTCGATACGCCAAAGGGATCCGGAATTACCTCCGCAAGCCCCTGTATTCCTTTGGGCAAAAGGTCCCCCTTTCGATTCCTTTTTCGCTCAAAATCGCCGCTGCTTAAAACAAGTGCACTTGCAATTTGACCGGAAATTGCGCCGCGTATGGTGGTATAAAGCGCGTACAAGGAGGGTTTTTGCTTAAGATAATCTTCTAAGGCTATTTTTTGCGCCTCTTTGACTTCGCGCAATTCATTCCTCTCAACATAGGCCTCTACACGATCGAACCTCTCCCGAGCTTCCGTTGCAACTCTGCTGTCTCTATTGTTGGGTTGCTGCGTTCTACTTTCAAGACTTCTAAGAGGCTGAGAGTTAATTGGAGGAGGAGGCGGTGGTGGAAGGCACGTGGGCATTGGAGGAATCAAAGAAGCCCTTTGGCTGCTAGAACTTAAAGATCCCTGATAAGGCCTTTTATACGGAGGCTGAGGTCCCCGATAGGGTTCTTGATGGGGAGGCTGAGGGGCCTGACTGCCTTCATGATAAAAGGCTGATGGTGCCTGACTGCGCTCTTGAGAAGGAGACTGAGATGCCTCGGGTTTCACGATAGCTTGATTGCCCTGTTCCTCAAAATAACGACGTCTCTGAGCGAAAGTATCTCCATTTCCTTGCCGGTTAGTTTCAACACCCATTGCTCACCTCGAATACCTGATTAAAAAAAATTTGTAAATTTGGATGGGAAAAGAATAGCATCTTCTTTTCTTAAACGACAAGAAGAATATCAAATTCGATGACTGATTCTAGAGCACCCGAATTTCTCGGAACAAGTATCCGTCTAATTTAGCCATCATAAGTGTATGACAAATCGAAACACCGTTTTTTTATGACTAGCTCCTCTAGGTTTTAATCCCATTTTTTAAGCAATCTACCACATTTTCTACAGCGAAGAAGGTCATCTCTTTCTTCAATTGCAAAACTACCGTTATCTTGTCCAAAAATTACATGACCTATCACAATAGATGTCTCTTTCCCTTTTGTCCTGGATGTTGTTTAAAAAAATCGTGGAGTCATCAATAAATCCTCTTTTTGCTCCATGAGCAAATGCACCCTTTGAAAAGGTGGGTGGAGGGC
>JBAUVX010000405.1:0-37282 GCA_049583465.1 Waddliaceae bacterium
TGTTGTCCTTTCGGCCAGAAATCAAGAGCGCTTGAAGGAATATGCGCATTGCCTATTAGCATTCATTCAACATTTTTCATCACAAGAAGAAGAGCTTCATATTGACCTTGCCGATCTTGCCTACACATTTCAAGTAGGCCGTGAAGCGATGGAAGTGCGAGTTGGAATGATTGTCCATTCAATGGAGGAGCTGGAGGCGAAATTGCAGGCCTTCATTAATGAGGAAGAGGATGTTGAAGATGTCTATCTTGGACAAGTGAAAACCCATAAAAGGACTTTGGCGGTTTTTGAGGCAGACGAAGATATGGCTAACACGATTGATGCCTGGATCAGCAAAAGGAAATACAACAAGCTTCTCGATTTATGGGTGAAGGGTCTTCTCTTTGATTGGGATAAGCTCTATACAAACAAAACACTCAAACGTATTAGTGCGCCGACGTATCCTTTTATCAAAGAACGGTATTGGTTTGATACTCGGAATGTGAAAAGTAGAAGCCGAGAAGAATCAGACAGCAGCAGTGATTTACATCCTTTGTTGCAGGTAAATACATCAAATTTGTTAGAACAGCGTTTCAGCTCTACCTTTACAGGCGAAGAATTTTTCTTAAAAGATCACCAAGTGAATGGGGAGAAAGTGTTGCCTGGAGTGGCCTATCTTGAAATGGCGCTGGCAGCGTTCACACACGCTTGTGGAGAGTTTGCTGGAGACGATCAAACAATTCAGCTTAAGAATGTCGTATGGGCAAGACCGATTATCGTGGGTGATCAACCCATTAACGTGAATATTGGACTATTTGCGCAAGAGAATGGAGAGATTGCCTATGAAATTTATGTTAAGGGTTCTACTCAAACCGAGGATTGCTTGGTGCATAGTCAAGGGACAGCAACCTTTACAGCCTCTAAACAGGCTCCCTCTTTAAACCTGGCTAAATTGCAGCAAACACTCAATCGACATCGTTTAAATCGCCAAGCATGCTACGAATTTTTTACAGAGATGGGAATTAACTATGGTCCTGCACACCAGGGTCTGGAGCAAATTTACATTGGCGGTAATGAAGTACTAGCCAAATTATCTTTACCACCTTCTGTGTTAGATACCAAAGACCAATATACCCTGCATCCTAGCCTGCTAGATTCAGCTCTTCAAGCCTCAATTGGCATGGATTTGAAAGAAGGAATGCCCCCTCATATATCTAAAACAAAACGGTTGCAGCCCTTGCTACCGTTTACACTGGAATCCCTTGACATGATTGACAGATGTAAGGAGTCAATGTGGGCGTGGATACGTTGTTCCGGCGGGTCTGAGGGAGAAGCAACAAGCAGTCAAAAATTGGATATCGATCTGTGTGATGTACAAGGTCGGGTTTGCGTGCAGATGAGAGGTTTTTCTTCTCGCGTATTAGGAGGAGAAGCTGGTTTAGCGAAAGAGAGGACAATCTCTCTTGAAGAGACTGTAGAGGCGCCGGTGGGTCTAATCACAATGAGCCCGGTGTGGAACGCTGTTCCGCTTAAGAAGATGGAGGCTTTGTCAGACAAACTGACGAAAACGATCATTGTAGGAGGCACTCAATGGCAAAAACAAGGGATTAAAACACTCTATCCCCATGCTAAAATTTTAGATATTGAGATCGATGGGAGTATTGATGCCATTACCCGGCAACTGGATGAACAGCGCGTGGAGCATCTTGTTTGGATGACTTCTCACTTTGATCTGCAATCCTTGGGAAGTCAAGAGATTCTTCAAAGGCAAAATCAAGGAATTTTTCTAATTTTTCACCTAGTCAAAGCATTGCTTTTTTTGGGTTATGGCACAAAAAAATTGACCTGGACAGTGATCACCACAGCTGCCCAAGCTGTCTGCAGAGATGATCAAATCAATCCTACCCATGCCGGTGTACATGGTTTCATTGGCTCTTTAGTTAAAGAATATCCTCAGTGGAAAATCCGACTGTTAGATATGGAGGCGAAGAAGGATTGGCCTGTTCAAGAGATGCTTCGTTTACCCTATGACGCTCAAGGCAACGCATGGGCATATCGAAATCAGGAATGGTTCCGCCTGAAGTTGCTTCCTGTCGATGAATTTTCCCCACAGAAAGTGTATGGCAAAACAGGGGGTGTCTATGTGGTGATTGGAGGTGCCGGAGGAATTGGAGGGGTCTTTAGTCAATGGATGCAGGAAAAATACCAGGCTCATATCGTCTGGATCGGACGGAGAAAAAGAGATCCCGCCATTCAAGAGAAACTGAATGCATTGTCAACAAGTGGACCCGCTCCCGCTTACATTCAGGCTGACGCTACCGATTTATCCTCTTTACAGGAGGCTTATAGACAAATTAAGCAACAGCATCCTCACATTCATGGAGTGGTTCATTCTGCGATCGATTTATTGGATGCAAGCTTAGCAAACATGGATGAAGATCGATTCAAAGCGGGATTAAAAGCAAAAGTAGACGTCAGTGTGCATTTAGCCCGAGTATTTGCAAAAGAACCTTTGGATTTTGTCCTGTTTTTTTCTTCTATGATTTCTTTTACAAAAGGGCCCGGACAAAGCAACTACGCAGCGGGGTGCACATTTACAGATGCCTTTGGGCATCAATTGGGCAAAGATTGGCCTTGTGCTGTGAAAATCATCAATTGGGGTTATTGGGACAGTGTGGGGGTTGTGACAGATCCATTTTATCAGCAGCAAATGAAGAAAAAAGGCATTGGGTCAATTGCCCCTAAAGAGGGCATTGAAGTTTTGGAAAAGCTGCTCAACGGTCCTTTAGATCAGTTGGCTTTAATGAGAACATTAAAAGCGGATACGATGGAGAATCTTGGAGTCATGGACTCCAGCGAACGCATCACGATCTACCCACAACCCACTCTATCAACGTCGCTGAAACCTCGTGAAAGCCTTGCTGATAATCGAGAGGGGAAACTTGGTCAAACAATAAGTAGATGGCAAAGTTCCGAACTGGATCCGTTTCTTTACAAATTGCTGTTAGCCAATCTACAACCTTTTTTGAAATCCTCAGAAGCTGTACTGAGTTGTTACGATCGTTGGATGGAAGAGAGCTTTTCTGTTTTGCTAGAGAAAGGCTATATCCAAGAAAAGAATAGAGAGCATCATTCGCCTGTAGATGAAGATCTTGATCTGAAAGAGTTGTGGAAGCAGTGGGATCGTGAAAATATTCTGTGGTGCCAGGATGCTGATAAAAAAGCTCAAGCGATGTTGGCAGAAGTCTGTTTACGAGCTTTACCTGAGATCTTGACGGGTAAGCGGCAAGCGACAGATGTGATGTTTCCCCGTTCCTCAATGGAGCTTGTTGCAGGGATTTATACAGAAAATTCTGTCTCTGACTTATTCAATGACATTCTTGCCGACATGTTGATCCATGCTGTTCAAGAGCGAGTGGACCGAGATCCATTCACTCAGATCAACATCTTAGAGATCGGTGCAGGTACAGGGGGAACAACCGGTAGACTGCTGCCTAAACTTAAGCCCTTTAAGCGATATATTGGGGAATATTGCTACACAGACCTTTCCAAGGCGTTTTTAATGCATGCTCAAGAGCGTTATGCACCGGCAGCTCCTTATTTGACAACGCACATTTTTGATGCCGAAAAACCGATAGCGACTCAACAGATTAAAGGAGACAACTATGATATTGTGATTGCAACAAACGTTTTGCATGCCACACGAAACATTCGTCAAACCCTGCGTCATGTAAAAGCAGCCATGCACAATGGAGGAATCCTGCTGTTAAATGAGATCAGTGAAAAGTCTTTATTTGCTCATCTGACCTTTGGTTTGCTTGAAGGTTGGTGGTTGTACGAGGATACGCCTTTACGTATTCCCGGCAATCCCGGTTTATATCCTGAGGCTTGGAAGAGAGTGTTAACAGAAGAAGGATTTATTTCAATCTTCTTTCCTGCCAAAAAACACCATACATTGGGTCAACAAATTATTGTCGCTCAAAGTGATGGAATTGTCAGGCAGCAACAGGTGACAAACCGGAATTTTTTTCCTGAGAAAAATAAGTCTTCAAAAGTCAAAGTAGCCTCGGTTTCAACAAAGATGACCCCAGGTGTTAATCAGAACCATTTGGTTGATAAAATTCAACAAAATTTGATGGGGATTATTTCAAAGTATATGAAATTGAGGATTGAAGATCTGGACGTTGAGACAGAGTTCAGTGAATATGGGTTTGACTCGATCACTTTGTCCGGTTTTGCGAACATATTGAACCAACACTATCACTTGGAACTTTCCCCGACGATTTTTTTTGAGTATCCTACGATTGGTCGATTCGCAAACTATTTGAGTGAGGCACATCTGGCAGTATTTGCTGACAAGTTTTCTATTCACTCGCAAACGCAAACTGTTGAACATTGTCAGGCAAGTATTGAAAAACCGAGACGTCTATCCCGATTTATGAGGGTACCAAAGTTGTCTGCATCGGACTCAAAAGATGCCTCTGAGCCGATCGCTATTGTGGGGGTGAGCGGTTGTTTCCCCGAAGCTTGTGATATTCATGAATTGTGGAGAAATCTTGCTGAAGGCAAGCATTGCATCCAGGAAATCCCTGCAGAGCGTTGGGATTGGCAAGCATTGTATGGTGATCCTCAGCAAGAGACGAACAAAACCAATATCAAATGGGGCGGCTTTATCGATGGTGTTGAGGAATTTGATCCACTATTTTTTGGGATATCCCCTCGCGAAGCCGAATTAATGGATCCTCAGCAGAGGCTAATGATGACTTATATTTGGTTGGTATTGGAGGATGCCGGTTATTCGGCTTCAAGCCTTTCAGGTAGCAACACAGGGATTTTTATTGGCACGAATAGTAGTGGTTACAGCGGTCTTATCGCTGATGCCAATATGTCCCTTGGAGGCTATAGTTCAACGGGCACGGTCCCTTCGCTTGGTCCTAATCGAATGAGTTATTTTTTAGATGTTCATGGTCCTAGCGAGCCTATCGAAACAGCCTGTTCATCATCTTTAGTGGCCATTCATCGAGCGCTAGTTGCCATAGAAAGGGGCGAGTGTGATCAGGCAATTGTCGGAGGAGTGAACACAATCATCACACCAGACCATCATATTAGTTTTAATAAAGCAGGTATGCTTAGCCAAGATGGTCGCTGCAAAACTTTTTCCAAGGAGGCTAATGGTTACGTTCGAGGGGAAGGTGTAGGCATGCTCTTCTTAAAACGGCTTCAAGCAGCCAAGAAGGATGAGGATCATATTTATGGATTGATTTGCGGCAGTGCTGAGAATCATGGTGGCAGAGCGAACTCCCTGACCGCACCGAATCCCCAAGCTCAGGCGGATGTGCTTGTGAGTGCTTATAAGAAGGCAAAGATTGACCCAAGAACAGTGACTTACATTGAAGCGCATGGCACAGGTACAGCTTTGGGCGATCCAATTGAAATCAATGGGCTAAAAAGAGCATTTAAAATCTTATATCAAGAGACGAGTAACTCTCAGGTCCAGCAAACCCATTGCGGCTTAGGTTCGTTGAAGAGCAATATTGGTCATTTGGAATTGGCTGCCGGTGTTGCCGGCGTCATTAAGGTTCTTCTACAGTTTCAGCACAAAAGATTAGTGAAAAGCCTTCATTGCCATGAAATCAATCCCTTGATTGATTTCAAAGGGAGTCCCTTCTATGTTGTTCAAGAATCACGAGAGTGGCAAGCCTTACAAGATGTTAACGGCAAACCTCTTCCTCGCCGAGCAGGGGTTAGTTCGTTTGGATTTGGAGGCGTCAATGCCCATATTGTCCTTGAAGAATACATTCCAAAAGATGATCGACAACCAAAAGGGATCATTGTCAACTCCTCAAGCCCTGTAGTGATTCCACTTTCCGCCAAAAACTCAGAACGGTTAAGGGAGTATGCGAAACATTTACTGCAATTTATCCAACAAAATCCTGTCGATCTTGCCAATCTTGCTTATACCCTACAGGTGGGTCGGGAAGCAATGGAAGAGCGCTTAGGGCTGATTATTTGTTCGTTAGATGACCTGAAAAAGAAACTGCAGGCATTCATTGATGAGAAAGGAGATCTAGAAGATCTTTATCTTGGGCAAGTCAAACACAATAAAGATACCTTAGCTGTTTTTGCTGTGGATGAGGAATTGCAAAAAGCCATTAACAAGTGGATTGAGCATAGAAAGCTATCTAGCCTCCTAGCTCTTTGGGTGAAGGGTCTTATCTTTGACTGGAACAAACTTTACGGTGACCACAAACCACAGCGGATAACCGCACCAACCTATCCTTTTGCAAAAGAGCGTTATTGGGTCGAAAGAAAACAGACAGAATTTAGCTGTCAAGAGTTACCCAGGAATAGAACACGGCTTCATCCTTTGGTTCATCAGTACCATTTTACCGCGGTTGATAGAGAAGTGGTCGAATTCACCAGTATTTTTACCGGGAAAGAGTTTTTTTTGACAGATCATCGGCAAATATTGCCGGGAGTTGCGTATTTGGAAATGGCCCGTGCAGCGGGCAAGTTAGCCTTTCGGGAAGAGGTGGTTGGTTTGGCAAATATTGTGTGGCCAACACCCATTGAGGTGCATGAAAAACCACAGGAAGTCTTGCTGCGGTTGACGGCGAAAGAAGACCACTATCACTATCAAGTGATGACGTTGGATGAAACCGGAGAAACCTCCAACCCCGTGATTCATTCTCAAGGAAAATTGATATCAGAGAAAAGCAAAAAGAGAGAGGACCCTGCTTCCCTCAGTATTCAAGCCATTCAATCACGTTGTACTGCGATGATGGAAACCGAACAATTAGTGGAATATTTTCCTCAATTTTCTTGCGGTTCAAGTATGTTCCCTTTAGATTGCTTGCACTATAATCGTAAGGAAGCATTGGCAACCTTAAAGCTCCCGGCTTGTGTGGAAAAAGGGCATGAAAGCTACTTGCTGCATCCAAGCATCATGAATGGAGCTCTGACCGCGGCAGCTGCCTTATCGTTGATTCAACATCCCGCAAATCACTTTTTGTTTGCTTTCAGTCTTGAATCCCTGTGGATCTATGGAAAGTTGCCTGAAATAACGTATGCCTATGCAACGCAGAGCGCAAAAGAAGGGGCAAAACACTATGACATTGATCTGGTCGACCAACAAGGGAACATCCTTGTTTCATTGAATGGCTTTACTACGCTATCAGCTCAAACAGAGAAAAAAAGGGATGTGATCTATGCAACGCCTGTATGGCAGACACACCCCGTGTCTGACAAGATCGAGCATGAACAAATCACCGACCCGATTTTCATTTTGACAGAGAACAATGCGGCGTTACAACAAGCATTAAATCAGCAATGGCCTGAAGCGAGGATTGAAATCCTCCCTTCTCTTGGTGGTGATTTGGCCCACCAGATTGCCGCATGTTTTCTGCAGGTTCTTAACCTGATTCAAGCCTTGCTAAAGAAGCAACCGGACTGCAGATTGACGATCATGGTGCTGGTTCCCCAAAAAGAACAGGATGATCTGTATAGCCTCTTTGCCGGCTTATTCAAAACAGCCAGTCTGGAGCATAGGCGAGTGTTAGGTAAAATCATTCGTTATCCAATCAAGATCG
Source organism: Waddliaceae bacterium (assembly GCA_049583465.1). Lineage (GTDB taxonomy): Bacteria > Chlamydiota > Chlamydiia > Chlamydiales > Waddliaceae > JBAUVX01. The sequence continues at coordinate 7,569 of JBAUVX010000405.1, forward strand.
GACAAAAGATTTCACCGCTGCTCGATGCGTTAGTTGCGGAATTAGCTGATACCGGCAGCGATGTTGAAATTCGATACAATGAAAGAGATAGGCGAGAGGTTAAAAAAATCAAAGAAATTTTTCCTCTTTCCGATGAAGCAACCATGCCTCCGCTCCGATCAGGCAGTGTCATTTGGATTACAGGGGGACTGGGTGGCTTAGGACAAATCTTTGCAAAACATCTTGGCTCTAGGACAGGTGTGACAATCATTCTGAGTGGACGTTCTCCATTGGATGCAAGCAAAGAAGCGATTCTGAAGGCGTTCCGAAAACAAGGGATTGATGTGATTTATCGGCAAAATGATCTTAGCAATTCCAAAGCTGTTAAACGATTGATCGAGTCCATTCAAAAGCAATATGGATCATTAACGGGCATCCTTCATGCCGCAGGGGTGGCAGAGGATGCCTATATCCTTAAAAAAACACCAGACCAGGTCCGGGAAGTATTAAGTCCAAAGATTGCAGGGACCTTAGCAATTGAAGAGGCGACAAGGGGAATTAAGCTCGATTTTATGGTGTTATTTTCCTCTCTTGCAGCCTATGGCAATGCAGGCCAAGCGGACTACGCTGCAGCCAATGCATTTATGGATGCCTTCGCAACCTATCGAAATCAACAGGTTAGACAAGGAAAATGTCATGGGAAGACAGTCTCATTGAATTGGCCGTTATGGAAAGAAGGGGGCATGCGACCAGGGGCCGAAACTGAAAAACTGATCGAGCAAACGATGGGGATGGTTGCCATGGATAGCCAAATAGGGATTAATGCCTGCGGTTTTGCATTGAGCACCGAATATGAACAAATTTTGGTTGCTCAAGGCCAGGGTGATAAAATCCGTTCGTGGTTATTCTCCTCCCAGTACGAAGGACAAGCCACCTCCGGTAGAGCTCAGAGAGTGACAAGAGAGAGTAACGATGACTGCCTATACGAATCAGTCCAACAAGAACTCATCAAGTTGGTCTCCACTCTACAAAAGATACAGTCGGAGCAGCTTAATATGGAAACCGAACTCTCGCAGTATGGATTTGATTCCATTAGCTTTACAGAATTGACGAATCTACTGAACCAGGTTTATGGCTTGGAACTGATGCCCACGATATTTTTTGAGCATTCCACATTGAAATCGTTGGGTAACTATTTAGTTGAACACCATTTAGACGATTTAAAACGGCCTATTGCTCGAGATTTAGTGCTTCAAACAGAAGATAGCCAAGACTTACATGTTAAACATAGTCGCTTTGTTGGTCGGCAAAAAAACAATAAACCTTCAGAAATCGATCAACCGGAACCCATTGCGATTATCGGCATGAGTGGTCGATTTCCCGGTTCTGAGAATTTGCAGGCATTTTGGCAGCACTTGGTATCTAATCACGATTTGATCAGTGAAATCCCCAAGTCCCGTTGGGATTGGCGGACCTATTATGGAGATCCTCTTCAAGAGAAAGGGAAAACCAAAGTCAAATGGGGAGGTTTTATTGAAGATATCGATAAGTTTGATCCCTTGTTTTTTAACATATCGCCTAGAGAAGCAGAGGCCATGGACCCTCAATGCCGCCTCTTTTTAGAAACGGCTTGGGCAACAATCGAAGATGCAGGATATCGAGCAAGTTCCTTGTCCGGGAGTAAGACAGGTGTGTTTGTGGGTGTGTCAACAGCAGATTATAGAGAGCTGACACAGCAAACAGAGAGAGAAATCAGTCAGCAATCCATGGGCACATTTCACTTCATATTGGCTAACCGTGTTTCTTATCTACTGGATTTTCATGGTCCTAGCGAAGCAATAGATACTGCGTGCTCTAGCTCTTTAGTTGCGATTCATCGAGCAGTAGAAAGCATCAGGCAGGGTAGTTGTGAAATGGCATTGGTGGGAGGTGTTAACATCATTGTCACTCCCTCTCTATTTATTCTGGGGAGTCAAGGGGGAATATTGAGTGAAGATGGACGCTGTAAAACATTTGATAAGAGAGCCAATGGCTTTAGCCGTGGAGAAGGTGTAGGCGCGATTTTGCTAAAGCCGCTGAATCAAGCGGTTGAAGAGGGAGATCATATTTATGGGCTTATTCGCGGTACAGCGGAAAACCATGGTGGGAGAGCCACATCACCGACAGCGCCGAATCCTGTGGCGCAACGAGAGTTGTTGATCGCAGCATATGGTCAAGCAGGCATTGATCCTAGAACAATCAGTTATATCGAAACACATGGCACCGGAACAGAATTGGGCGATCCAATTGAGATTAATGGGCTGAAAAGTGCTTTTTCAACCTTGTATCACACTTGGAAAGTTCCCCAGCCAAAAGAAGCACATTGCGGCTTGGGTTCTGTTAAAACAAATATTGGTCATTTGGAAGCGGCAGCGGGCATTGCCGGAATGATCAAGATTTTATTCATGCTACAGCATAAACAGATTCCCGGGAATGTGCATTTAAAGGAGCAAAACCCTTATGTGAAAGTAGAAGGAAGTCCCTTTTATTTAGTTAAAGACACACAGGATTGGCCGGCAGCCTTTGATCAAAATCATCATGCTATGCCTAGACGAGCGGGGGTGAGCAGTTTTGGCGTGGGAGGAGCTAATGCGCATGTTGTTGTTGAAGAATATATCGAAAAGAAATGTAAAACGGAACACTTGCAGAGGCAAGGCAATGATTTTCACTCTTATCTAATTGTGCTGTCAGCAAAGACGGCAACCCAACTCAAAGCCATTGCCAACAATCTCAACGATTACCTCGAGAACACTGAAGAGCGTGTCACGAACAATTTAAGGAGTCTCGCCTATACCTTGCAGGTAGGTCGAGAAGCGATGGAAGTACGATTGGCTTTTCTGGCGAGCAATAAAAAGGAGCTTCGTCAACAACTTAAAGCGTTTATCTCCGGGGAAGAGGTCGCAGACAATTGTTGGAAAAATCAGAGAAAGGATCATGAGAAGGACATCGGTTTTTTAAGCACTGAGGATAAAAAAGAGATCGTTCATCAATGGCTAGTACAAGGAAAATGGGAAAAAATAGCCGGCTCATGGGTGCGAGGGTGGTCTATCGACTGGGATATCCTCTATGACAGCAATAAGCCAGGTCGGCTGAGTCTGCCGACCTATCCCTTTGCCAGAGAGCGTTATTGGGTGAATACCCAAGAAGGGAAGATCAGTCAAACGGTCAAAACAGAAAGAGGTGGGCAGTTGCATCCTTTGGTGCAGGTCAATACGTCAACCCTTTCCGAACAGCGTTTTAGTTCCACATTTACTGGCAGAGAGTTTTTCTCGAAAGATTGCTATGTCAACGGCAAACAAGTCTTGCCTGGCGGGGCCTATCTTGAAATGGCTTGTGAAGCAGTCAAGCAAGCGTGTGGAGAATTTACTGAAGAGAAACAAAGCATTCAGCTTAAGGATATTGTTTGGAGCAAACCGATTGTTTTTGGTGATCAACCTGCCCAAGTCAATATTGGGCTTTTTCCACAAGAGAAGGGAGAGATTGCCTATGAGATTTACACCGATACCCCCACTCCAGAAGAAGAGGATTCCACACACTGTCAAGGGATAGCAGCACTTGTTCCCTATTCCGAACCAGCTCACTTAAATCTTTTTAGCTTGCAGAAAAAACTCAATCGCCGCAATTTCAATCCCCAATCATGCGATGCAGCCTTTAAAGAGGTGGGCATTGATCATGCTCCTGCTCACAGCAGCCTTCAGGAGGTTTACTCTGGGGATCGTGAAATGTTAGCAAAATTAACGCTGCCCCCCTCAATTCAAGAAACCCAGGGACAACTTACTCTTCATCCTTCCCTGTTAGATGCAGCTTTTCAAGCCTCTGTGATGGGCCTATCCGGCTGGAACTACCGACATTCACCGCTCCCTTTTTCATTGGAAAGTCTTGAGGTGATTGACAGGTGCAAAGAGACGATGTGGGCATGGATCCGTTTTGCTGCGGGTAAGGCATGTTCAGATGGAGCCAAAACATTAACGATTGACCTGTGTGATGAACAGGGCAAGATTTGTGTAAGAATAAACAATGTTAGAACAACAAAAACATACTGAAGATAAAGATCGCCTCTGTTCTGAGGTGATGTGTTTTGAAGAGGTTTGGGAGGAACAAGAGCGACCTTTAACTTCCCCAAAGACTCATGAGCAGGCTCACACGATCCTTTGCTTTCTCTCGAACTTAGACAATCAGCAGGCTTGTGAGGAGGCATTACACGCAATTGATCCACGAACCCAGATCATTTTTATTGCTGAACAATCGGATAATCGGAGGGAAAACTACCGGGTTGTGCGAGAAGATCGAGAAAGCTATCAAAGCGCTTTACAGCAGATTCGACACGATCATGAGCACATTGATGGGGTGTTTTATTTATGGCCCCTAGAAGATCCTTGCTGGATTCGAGACCCATCTCCCATCGCAATGCTTTTGCAAGCGCTATCGATCACCCAACTCCAACCCCGACGGATTTTATTGGCAGGAGAGTTTACAGGGGATTTAGAGCGCTGTTACCTGGAATCATGGATAGGCTTTGAACGTTCTTTAGAACTGGTGATGCCTAACACTCAGCTTGCAGTGATTTTCCAAAAAAATACTCAAGAAACAGCGTGTGGCAATATCCCTGATTGGACAGAGAAGCTTTGGAGAGAGTTCACACACAATCAAACACAGAGTATTTGCTATCAACACAACAAACGGCATGCCTTGCAGATCCATCCAAGAGAGCCTAATTTGGATGAGCAATATCTAAACAATTTAATGCTAGGAACGATTTTAATTACTGGAGGTTGCGGGGGACTGGGATTTCTTTTTGCAGAATATTTTGCTAAAAACATGCACACGAAGGCGATCATTTTAACCGGCCGCTCTCCTTTGACCTCTCAGAAAAAGTCCATGATTAAAGAGTTAGAAAAACTTGAGTGCTCAGTCTACTACTTGCAAGCTGACGTGTGCGATCAGGAAGCAATGAAGAATGGCTTGAACCGGATCAAAAAACATGTCGGCCCAATCGCCGGTGTGATTCACTCAGCCGGGATCAACGAGTTTAAAACCATCATCGAAAAAGATTTCAAGGAGTTTCAAGAAGTTTTAGATCCAAAGGTAAAAGGGACACTCATTTTAGATGAAGTGTTAAGCGAAGAGCCTCTTCATTTCATCTGCTACTTTTCTTCAAGTTCAGCAATATTAGGTGATTTTGGCGCTTGCGATTATGCCGTGGGAAATCGTTTTGAAATGGCTTATGCACACTATCGCAATGCACTTCTAGCGCAAGGGAAACGCTTTGGCAAAGCCATTGTGATCAACTGGCCTTTCTGGAAAGAGGGAGGGATGCAATTTGGAGGAAGCGAGCAGGCCGACTTTTATTTAAAATCCAGTGGACAGCAGCACTTAACCACCAGTTCGGGGGTTGAGGTTTTTAAAAAAATTCTTTGCCAGCAGCAAACCCAGCATTTAGTGCTTGTCGGACAACCTAGCCGAGTGCATCGTTTTCTAGGGTTGACAACCGCGCCCTTAGGGGTGGATAGCCCTATTGTCCCGGCATCGCCAACGCCTACTCAGGGAGAAAGGCGTCCTGAGATGCGGGGATTGAGTGTGGCGCAATGTCTTGAGTGGGATTTGAAAGATCATATTAGCCGGCTGCTTAAGATTCCTTGCGAAGCTTTGGATAGGGAAACTCATTTAGCCGAATACGGCCTTGATTCCATCAGTTTAATCGAATTTGCAAGGATTTTGAGTCATCATTACGGCTTTGAAGTGACACCGGCCTTGTTTTTTGGCTATTCGACCTTAGAGAAATTGATTCATTATTTTTTAGACACGCACGCAAAAAACATCACAGAGTTTTATCAGGGAACCCAGGGAAAATCGGTAGTGAATGCGCCATCTTCTACCTTGGATAAACCAAAAAAAGCACGTTTCAAGCGTTCTCGGTTTTTTGCACAGCCACAGCATTCCACTCTTGAATCGATTGCAATTATTGGGATGAGCGGTCGCTTTCCTCAAGCCCGATCTATTGAAGAGATGTGGGAGATTTTGTCAGCGGGTAAAGATGCTGTTGAGGAGATTCCGGAAGATCGATTTGATTGGAGGCAATATGACGGAGAGGTGCGTTACAAATGGAGTGGTTTCATCCCTGGCATTGAAGAGTTTGATCCACTGTTTTTTGAGATTTCTCCGCGAGAAGCAGAAGAGATGGATCCTCGTCAACGCCATCTGATTCAAGAATCCTGGAAAGCTTTGGAAGACGCAGGTTATGGCGTCGAACAGATTAAACAGCACAAGATAGGCATGTTTGTAGGAGTGGAAGAGGGAGGTTATGGTTTCCAAGGAGAAGGAAATATCACTGCCAACCATAATGGAATTTTAGCCGCTCGCATCGCCTACTTCTTAGACCTTCACGGCCCAACAATGGCGATCAATACAGCTTGTTCCTCGGGTCTTGTCGCAGTCCATCAGGCGATTTTGAGTTTGCGCAGTGGCGAGTGTAGCACAGCCATTGCCGCAGGAGTGAATTTAATGCTCAGCCCGGCGCCATATGTGGCGATGAATCAGGCTGGAATGCTGTCATCTGATGGAAAATGTTTTGCCTTTGATCACAGAGCCAACGGCATGGTACCGGGAGAAGCCGTGGCGGTTGTCATTTTAAAAAAATTATCAGATGCAAAATCCGATAAAGATCCCATCCACGCCATAATCCGAGGAAGCGGCATTAATTACGACGGGAAAACAAATGGGATTACTGCACCTAGCGGTGTTTCTCAAACTGCTCTGTTAACAAGCGTCTATCATACCCATCAGATCAATCCTGAAGAGATCGATTATGTTGTCGCGCATGGGACCGGAACAAAGCTGGGAGATCCCGTTGAAATTAACGCCTTGAATGATGCGTTTGAAGCCTACACTCAAAAACAAAACTATTGTGCCCTGACATCAACAAAAAGTAATTTTGGACACACCTTTGCAGCTTCGGGTGTGGTGAGTCTGATCAGCCTTGTTGAAGCACTCAAACGCGAGAGCATTCCCGGCAGTTTGCATTGCGAAAACGAGAACGCCTACATCCGATGGGAACAAAGTCCTTTTTATGTCAATAAATCCACTAAAGCTTGGCCAAAGTCAGAGGCAAACAAGCGAATGGGAGCTGTCAGTTCTTTTGGGATGAGCGGCACAAATGCCCATATGGTTGTGGAGAGTTACTCTTGTCATGAAAAGGAGAGAGGAGAAGCTTTTCCCTCTTACTTGCTGCCTATTTCTGCTAAAACAGCAGAGGCCCTGCAAGAAAAAATCCAACACATGCTCAAGGCCCTGCAACACATCAAAGGAGGTAAAGAGGGACTAACAGCGATGGGTTATACATTGCAGATGGGGCGCCATCATTTTTCTCATCGTTGTGCGATTGTTGTTGAAGATCTGGAGGACGCAGTTTACGTCTATAACAAAATAGACGCGGGGGAGAGGTCTGCGAATGTTTTTCAGGGGAAGGTAAAACGAGACTTCAACGGTCAAAAGGTCATCGAGCAATCCATCACAGAGCTTTTGATTAAATGTCGCACATTAGAGGAAAATCCGACAGCATATCGGGACATCTTATGTGCATTAGCCGATTTCTATTGTCAGGGCTATGGCATTGCCTGGGATCTGCTCTATGGAGAGGAAAAACCACACCGCATTCCGGCTCCAACCTATCCTTTTGCTAAAGAACACTATTGGATAAAGAGTCGAGAGGCTAAACTCAGCTGTCTTGTTCAATCAAATCGCCGAAGCCAGTTAAATCCTTTACTCCAGGAAAACACTTCAACCCTTTCCGAGCAGCGTTACACCTCTACCCTTACAGGAGAGGAATTTTTCTTAAACGATCACAGAATCAAAGGGAAAAAAGTCCTGCCCGGTGCAGCTTATCTTGAAATGGCTTATGAAGGAGTTAAACACAGCTGTGGATTGTCTGATGGCCAAAGCGTGCAGTTGAAAAATATTGTCTGGGCTCAGCCGATTGTTGTCGAAGGTTCTCCTGTTGATGTCGCAATGGGATTGTCCCCGGAAGAAAATGGAGAGATTTCTTACGAAATTTTCACAGAAAGAGCAAATAAATCCGGCGATAGTGTTGTCCACAGTCAAGGAGTGGCAGTGTGTAAGACATCTGCTGAAACGCCTACCTTAAACCTGGCGAATTTAAAGAAAAAGCTCAATCAACAGCGCCTTGATCCAGAGGCATGTTACACAACCTTTACAAAAGTGGGTCTTGATTATGGCCCTGCCCATAAAGCTCTTGAAGAGGTTTACGCAGGAGATAGTGAAGTTTTAGCAAAATTAACGTTGCCCGCCTCAATAAAAGAAACTAAAGAACAATTTACCTTGCATCCCAGCCTGTTAGACGGAGCTTTTCAAGCTTCAGTTGGTTTGGGCATGTCCGGCAGTAAAGAGTTGCAGCCCTTAGTGCCTTTTGCACTGGAAAGCCTTGAAGTGTTTAACGGTTGCGAAGAAACGATGTGGGCTTGGGTTCGCTTTGCTGAGGGCGGCCCAACGGCTGGGAAGGTACACCGATTATCGATTGACCTGTGTGACGATGCGGGGAAGGTATGCATACAGATCAGGGGGTTTTCTGCCAGAGAGCTAGTAGGAGAAATTTCAGAAGAATCTGAAAAGGTAGGGACTTTAATCGTGAAGCCCATTTGGCAAGAAAAGCCTCTCGATGACCGGCAACAACTCTTTCACTATCGTGAACGTCGAGTCTACTTGTGCGGGTTCAAACAAGCGGGCAAAGAATTGCAAGATAAAGCAGGATTCTCTCTTGAACTTGGTACAGAACACAAGGATTTGGCAGAACAATTTTCCGCTGCCGCAGTTCAATTATTTGAGGACATTCAAAGGATCTTAAAAGAAAAACACCAAGGACAAACTTTGCTCCAGGTCGTTGTGCCGTCTCAAGGCCCTAAACAAGTGTTCGCAGCCTTGTCAGGGCTGTTAAAGTCTGCGCATGTAGAACATCCACAATTATTCGGACAAGTGATCGTTGTAAGCGAAACAATTTCGGCGACAGAATTGATGTCGAAATTGGAGGAAAACAAGAAACAGCCCCAAGATGATCACATCTACTACGAAGGAGGCAGGCGGTTAGTCTCGTTCTTGGAAGAAATTCACTCTGTTGATGTAGAAAAAACGATTCCCTGGCGGGATCATGGGGTTTATTTGATCACGGGCGGTGCCGGTGGATTGGGGCAGATATTTGCTGAAGAGATTGCAAGGAAGTGTACCAGCACAACAGTAATTCTCACCGGTCGTTCGGCATTGAGTAACAACAAGCAGGAGAAACTGCAGGAACTGAAAAGATCAGGAGCAGATGTTCAATATAAAACTATAGATGTTACTGATAAGCAGGCTGTTGCAGCACTTATTCGGAAGATTCAACACGATTTTGGCAAGCTCAATGGGATCATTCATAGCGCAGGAGTAATCAACGATCATTTCATTTTGAAAAAGGGAGCAGAAGAGTTTCAAACAGTGCTTGCCCCAAAAGTGTTAGGAACGATCAATCTAGATCAAGCAACAAAAACATTAAAGGATCTAGACTTTTTTATTTTATTTTCTTCAAGTGCAGGCAGTCTGGGGAATGCGGGACAAGCAGATTATGCGACAGCTAATGCATTTATGGACGCTTTTGCCCACTATCGCAATACTTTGCTGGGCAGCAAACGGACCGGCACCACCTCTTCTATCAATTGGCCGTTGTGGAAAGCAGGTGGCATGGATGTCGATCAAGCAACAAAAAAGATGATGAAAGAGCGCTTAGGCTTAGTGGCTATGGAGACGGCTGCAGGGATAGAGGCATTTTATCAAGGCTTATCAGCACAAGTGCCTCAAGTGATGGTTCTGACAGGCTTGCTTAAGCGTATGCGGCACAAACTGTTATCATTTTCTAAAAACACTTCTAAAACACAAGTGGCATCGACTTTAGCAAAGACTGTTTCAGGCGTTGATGCAGGTCATTTGCTTGATAGGATTCAACAGGCTCTGATACAAGTTATTTCTAAATTGTTGAAACTAAGAGTTGAGGATCTAGAAGTCGATGCTGAGTTCAGTGAGTATGGCTTTGATTCGATCACGTTGACGGATTTTGCTAACAGGCTGAATGAACGCTATCAACTAGAGCTAACTCCTACGGTTTTTTTTGAGCATCCCACGATTGGTCGTTTCGCAAAATATTTGAGTGAAGCCCATCAAAGCACATTTGCTGTTCAAAAGCCGGCGCAAATGGAAACGATACAAATAGCAGAGGTCGAGATTAGTGAAGAAAGATTAAGACTAAGACGCCGTTGTCGCTTTGCACACACAAGGAGTTCCTCTGCCTCGTTTGATTCCGACATCTTAGATCCGATTGCTGTTGTAGGGATGAGTGGCTGTTTCCCTGAGGCTTGCGATATTCATGAATTTTGGAAAAATCTTTCCGAGGGCAAGCATTGCATACAGACAATACCCAAAGAGCGTTGGGATTGGCGAGCATTTTATGGGGATCCTCAGCAAGAGAACAACAAAACCAACGTCAAGTGGGGAGGTTTTATCGAGGGCGTTGATGCCTTTGATTCCCTATTTTTTGGGATATCGCCTCGCGAAGCACAATTAATGGATCCTCAGCAGAGGTTGCTGATGACCTATATTTGGTTGGCATTGGAGGACGCATGTTATCCGGCATCAACCCTTTCGGGTAGCAATACGGGAATTTTTGTTGGCACTGCCAGTAGTGGTTATACCGGTCTGATCACCAATGCCAAACTCCCTATTGAAGGGTACAGTTCAACAGGTATCGTTCCCTCGGTAGGTCCCAATAGGATGAGTTATTTTTTAAATGTTCATGGTCCCAGCGAGCCTATCGAGACAGCCTGCTCATCCTCTTTGGTGGCGATTCATCGAGCTCTTGTTGCAATGAGGACAGGGGAGTGTGATCAGGCGATAGTTGGTGGAGTGAACACGATTATTGGCCCAGAGGCTCATATTAGTTTTAGTAAGGCGGGAATGCTTTGCCAAGATGGTCGTTGCAAAACATTTTCGAAACAAGCCAATGGGTATGTGCGAGGTGAAGGAGTGGGCATGCTCTTTTTAAAAAGCCTCGAGGCAGCAGAAAGGGATGGAGATCATATTTACGGATTGATTCGAGCAAGTGCGGAGAATCATGGAGGTCGGGCAAATTCTTTAACAGCGCCAAATCCCAAAGCGCAACGGGATCTCTTAATCCGTGCTTATCAACAAGCGGGAATCCATCCTGAGACAGTCAGTTATATTGAGGCCCATGGAACAGGGACAGAATTAGGAGATCCCATAGAAATCAACAGTTTGAAAGCTGCATTTAAAGACTTAACTGAAGAGATGGGAAGCTCCCAGGTTCAAGAGGTTCGCTGCGGGTTAGGATCAGTAAAGACAAATATTGGCCACTTAGAACTAGCAGCAGGCGTTGCGGGTGTGATTAAGGTCCTACTACAGCTAAAGCATAAAAGATTAGTAAAAAGCCTGCATTGTGATGAAATCAATCCTTATATCGCTCTAAAAGAGAGTCCATTCTATGTCGTTCAAGAATCACAAGAATGGCGCCCTTTACAAGATGCCAACGGAAAGCCCCTTCCTCTCCGAGCAGGGGTGAGTGCGTTTGGATTTGGAGGAGTCAATGCCCATGTTGTCCTTGAGGAATACATTCCAAAGGATGGGCGGGAATCAAAAGAAAAGGGTGTGGCTCTTCCATCAAGTCCACTCATTATTCTCCTTTCTGCTAAGAGCAGAGAGTGTTTGCAAGACTATACAAAGAACCTGTTGACATGGATACAAAACGATAAAGACCATCAAATCAATCTTGTCAATCTTGCCTACACCTTCCAGGTGGGCCGTGAAGCGATGGAAATGCGCTTAGGAATGATTGTTCATTCAATGGAAGAACTGGAACAAAAGTTGCAGGTGTTCATTAAGGGGGAAGAAGTTGCAGAAGGTCTCTATGTTGGGCAAGTCAAGCGAAACAAAGATGCTTTGGATGTCTTTACAGCTGATGAAGATTTACAACAAGCATTGGAAGCTTGGGCTAGTAAGGGGAAATACAGTAAACTCCTCGGTCTTTGGGTAAAAGGTCTGATTTTTGATTGGGGCAAACTGTATGGCGCCAACAAGCCCCGGCGTATCAGCGCACCAACTTACCCTTTTGCCAAAGAACGTCATTGGGTAGAAGATGGTTTAGGAAATACCACAAAAGCGGGTCTGAAAGAAGCGCAAAAAACGTCGGCCGAGTTAGTTCCGATGAGCCCGGTGTGGGAAGCGGTTGTTCTTGAGAAAATGGAGCTTTTATCCGAAAAGGATAAGCAAATGCTCATCATCGGAGGCACTCAATGCCAAGTAAGGGCTTTAAAAGAGCTTTATCCCCAAGCTAACAATCTAGCCATTAAGACAAATGCAGATATTGATGCAATCGCCACACAACTTTACACACAAGATTTCAACCATCTTATCTGGGTTTCTTCTCACTTTCCCTTGCGGTCTTTGGACAGTAAAGACCTCATTCAAGAGCAAGAAAAAGGGGTTTTGCACCTGTTTCGCATCCTCAAGGCATTGCTTTCTTTGGGTTATGGTGAGAAAGAGCTGGCTTGGACATTGATTACCACAGCAACCCAGTCTGTCTGCAAAGATGATCGGGTCAATCCTACTCATGCCAGCATACACGGATTCATCGGTTCTTTAGCTAAAGAATACCCTCAATGGAAGATTCGTCTTTTGGACATGCAAGAGGATGAGGAGTGGCCTGTTCGGGACATGTTTCGGCTACCTTATGACAGGAAAGGAAACGCATTAGCCTACCGAGCAGGCGAGTGGTTTGTCCAAAAACTGCTTCCTGTCCGCGAGTGTTTAAGCCAGAATCGACTGTATAAAACAGGAGGCGTTTATGTAGTAATTGGAGGAGCTGGCGGGCTTGGAGAGGCTTGGACTCAATGGATGATAGAAAACTATCAAGCGCAAATCATTTGGATTGGCAGGAGAGAAAAACAAGCCATTCAGGGTAAATTAACTTCTATGGCAGCGATAGGTTCTAAACCCATTTACATCCAAGCTGATGCTCGCTATCAAGAATCTTTGCAAAAAGCTTATCAGCAAATCAAGCAGCAGCATGCACACATTCATGGGGTGATTCATTCGGCACTTGATTTATTTGATTATGCGTTGGCTAATGTAGATGAAAAACGATTTCAATCCATCCTTTCAGTCAATATTGATCTTAGTGTATCGATCGCCCGAGTCTTCATGCACGAGCCCTTGGATTTCTTCCTGTTTTTTTCCTCTATGGCAGCTTTCACTAAAAGTGGAGGATTTAGCGGTTATTCTTCAGGTTGTACGTTTAAGGATGCTTTTGCTTGTCAACTGTCTCAGGCATGTTCCTATCCGGTAAAAGTGATGAACTGGGGATATTGGAATATCGGTTCCGGAAGCAGAATTTCTGAACAGATAAAAATTCGTCAAAAGCAAAGTGACATCAAAGCGATTGAGCCCGCCGAAGGAATGACAATATTGGAAAAATTCCTCAATGGCCCCTTAAAGCAAATGGCTTTAGTCAAAACCTCGAAACCGACAGCAATGGAAGGAGAATGGGTGATCATCTATCCGGGAACAATTCCCTCCATGATGAACAAAGACATTTCTTATCTTATCGATGAGCCCGATCCAAACACCCTCGCAAAAGGATTAGAAATCCAGGAGATGGAGAGTTTGCTCTACAAACTCCTGTGGAGCTGTTTACAGTCTTTAGGATTATTTCAAAAACAATGCTTCAAGTTTTCAGATTTAAGACATCAAGAAGTCTTTATCGAATTTTATGATCCTTGGATGAAGGAAGTTTTTTCTGTTTTTTGTCACAAGGGCTACCTAAAATTCGACGGAGAGAAATATACAGTAGAGAATTCCGATAAAGTGGATCTTAACATTGCTTGGGATGAATGGGATCGGCGAAAAAAAGCGAAACAATGGAACGAAGACAGCGATAAAAGGGCTCAAATTGTTTTGGTGGAGGCGTGTTTGCGCGCTTTGCCGGAAATTTTAACCGGCAAGCGACAGGCCACGGATGTGATGTTTCCTCATTCCTCTATGAATCTGGTCGAAGGAGTTTATCAAGGGAATCGTGTTTCAGATGCCTTTAATAAGATCCTTGCTCAGGTATTGGCCACTTGCATTCAAGAACGACTCGCTCAGGATGCCTCATCTCAAATACGGATCCTCGAAGTCGGCGCGGGCACAGGAGGAGCGACAGCTGCCATTTTGCCAACACTTCAACCATTTAAACAACAAATTGTAGAATATTGTTATACCGACCTTTCAAAATCTTTTCTATTTCATGCAGAAGAACAGTATCTTCCTCAACACCCCTTTCTCTGCACGAAAATTTTCGACGTAGAAAAATCCCTTTCCGAACAAAACATTTCAGCAGATACCTATGATTTCGTGATTGCAAACAATGTCCTACATGCCACTAAAAACATTCGGCAAACATTGCGCAATGTAAAAGCAGCCTTACATAAAAATGGACTGATTTTATTGAATGAAATCTGCAACAAATCGTTGTTTGCTCATTTGACCTTTGGTTTACTCAAAGGGTGGTGGTTACAAGAAGATGATGCCCTACGTATTCCCGGTTCTCCGGGATTATATCCCCAAGCTTGGGAAAAGGTACTGAAAGAAGAAGGATTCGATCCCGTTCTGTTTCCGGCAGAAAAGGTTCACGGGCTAGGTCAGCAAATTGTTGTCGCTGAAAGCAATGGAATCGTTCGGCAAAAAAGGTCAGGTCAAGCCGATCATGAGATGCCTGCAAAAGCATTGCCTCAAAGTAAGTCTCAAAAAATCCAGAGTGATTCTCGACAATATGAGCCAATAAACGAAATATTGAAAGAAAAAAGCATCAATTATTTTAAAAAATTACTCGGAAAAATATTAAGGATAGATAGCAATAAAATTGATTCATTAGAGTCCTTAGAAAGTTATGGTATTGATTCCATATTGATTGTTCAGATCAATAATAGTTTGCGTGAAATCTTCGGAAATATTAGCAGCAGCTTGCTATTTGAAGTTCAAACTCTCCATGCATTGGTCGAATATTTCATTAATAATAAAAAAGAAGAGTTAATTAAATTATTTGGTTTGGAATATCAAAAAGTTTCTGACCATCAGGTCTCCGTGAAAGAGACATCTGGCATGAGTGTGGATGATGGGAACGCCGAAGCTAACTCTCAACCTTTTAGAGAATCGATAGCCATTATTGGCATCAGCGGTCGTTACCCCCAAGCTAAAGATTTAACAACATATTGGGAGAATTTGAAATCGGGCAAAGATTGTATTGTAGAGATCCCTGAAGAGCGTTGGTCGCTAGAAGGATTTTTTCATTCTCCTATAGAAGAAGCTATCGCACAAGGAAAGAGCTATAGTAAATGGGGAAGTTTTTTAGAAGGATTCGACGAGTTTGACCCTCTATTTTTTAATATTTCTCCTCGTGAAGCGATGAGTATGGACCCTCAAGAACGACTTTTTCTTCAATCTTGTTGGGCAGTATTAGAAGATGCAGGATATACAAGGGAGCGCCTTTCTACCCAGAAGAACAATAGCGTCGGTGTTTTTGCAGGTATTACGAAAACAGATTTTGGTTTACATGGTCCCAAGCTTTGGCAACAAGGGGCACACCTTTACCCGCAGACGTCATTTAGTTCTGTGGCAAACCGGGTTTCTTATTGTTTGGATTTGCAAGGGCCTAGTATGCCGATCGATACGATGTGCTCTTCCTCATTAACAGCGATTCATGTCGCTTGCGAGTATTTACACCAAAGAGAGTGTGAAATGGCAATCGCCGGGGGAGTGAATATCTATCTTCATCCATCGGGGTATATCAACCTCTGTGTTCAACATATGTTGTCAGTAGATGGGCGATGCAGAAGTTTTGGGAAAGGTGCTAATGGCTTTGTACCTGGCGAAGGAGTCGGCGTTGTTTTATTGAAACGCTTATCACAAGCCATTCAAGATCAAGATCACATTTATGCTGTGATACGCGGAACAAGTGTGAATCATGGGGGTAAAACTAATGGATACACAGTCCCCAACCCTAAAGCCCAGGAAGCTCTTATTCAAGCGGCATTGGAGAAAGCGGGAGTAGATGCCCGGACAGTGAGTTACATAGAAGCACATGGGACAGGGACGGCCTTGGGAGATCCGATTGAAATCACCGGTTTGAGTCAGGCTTTTAATAAGGTAACGGAAGACCGAGGGTTTTGTGCACTAGGCTCTGTCAAATCAAACCTTGGCCATTTAGAGGCTGCATCAGGGATTGCAGGTCTGACAAAAATCCTTCTACAGATGAAACACAAAACACTTGTCCCAAGCCTTCATGCTGAAGAGTTGAATCCACATATCGATTTTGCCAACACCCCGTTTTTTGTTAACCGAGATTTGCACAAGTGGAAGCGGCCTGTACTGAAAATCAACGGAGAAGAAAAGGAATATCCTAGGATAGCAGGAATTTCTTCCTTTGGTGCAGGTGGTTCCAATGCTCACATTCTAATAGAAGAGTATTGTTCTGAGGTTAGACAAGCGTCAGGAAAAGGTATTCTCTTTAGGGGGCCTGTCATCATTGTGCTGTCAGCCAAGGATGTGGAACGATTGAAAGAGTATGCAAAGAGTCTTGTGACATTTGTACAAAACGACAAAAATCGTCAAATCAATCTTGTTGACCTTGCTTACACACTACAGGTAGGTCGTGAAGCCATGAAAGTACGCTTAGGCATGATTGTCCATTCAATGGAGGAATTGAAAGACAAGTTGCAAGCGTTCATTGATGGGAAAGAGGATGTCGGCGATGTATATCTTGGGACGATCAAGCAAAATAAAGAATCTTTGTTCCGCCTCCAAGCTGACGAAGATTTACAAACAGCCGTGCAAGCCTGGATGAATAAAAGGAAGTACAGCAAGCTCGTCGACCTTTGGGTAAAAGGCTTTGCCTTTGATTGGGATAAACTGTATGTCGCAAACAAGCCACAGCGAATCAGCGCGCCAACTTATCCTTTTTCTAGAGAGCGTTATTGGGTAAAGAGAGAAAATTTGCCATCCTCTTTACAGATCAAAGAACCCTCTCCCTCTATTGCCGAGAAATCTTCTGAGGTGATGTGTTTTGAAGAGGTTTGGCAAGAAGAAGAGCTACCCTCAACACTAAGGACCGATAAACACGTTCACACCATCCTTTGTTTTCTCTCAAATGTAGACAAGCAGCAGGTTTTTGTGGAGGCAATAAAGGCAATGAATCCACAAACTCAGGTGTTGTTTATTACCGAAAAATCGGAAGATCAGAGACAACACTACACTGTTGTACGAGGAGAGAGGAAAAGCTATCAACGAGCTCTACAAAATATACAGCAAGATCATGGCCATGTTGATGGAATTTTTTATTTATGGCCCCTTGAAAATCCCTGTTGGATTCAAGACCTCTCCCCCATCACAATGCTTTTGCAAGCATTATCGATCACGCAACTGCAGCCTCAGCGGATTTTATTAGCAGGGGAGTTTACAGATGATTTAGAG
This sequence comes from Waddliaceae bacterium, assembly GCA_049583465.1. Taxonomy (GTDB): domain Bacteria; phylum Chlamydiota; class Chlamydiia; order Chlamydiales; family Waddliaceae; genus JBAUVX01. Next base: position 25,140 of record JBAUVX010000405.1, read on the forward strand.
CGTTGTTATCTGGAATCATGGATAGGCTTTGAACGTTCCCTGGGACTTGTGATGCCTAATACTCAGCTTGGAGTGATTTTCCAAAAAAATACTCAAAAAACGACGTGTGGCAATATCTCTGATTGGACTAAGAAGCTTTGGAAAGAGTTCTCACATAAAAAAACAAAGAGTGTTTGCTATCAACAAGGAAAACGGCATGCCTTGAAGATTTTTCCAAGAGTGGCTAAATTGGATAAGCAATTTTTAAATTATTTATTGGAAGGAACGATTTTAATTACCGGGGGTTGTGGGGGACTGGGTTTTCTTTTTGCCGACTATTTCGCTAGAAACACACAAACGAAGAGAATCATTTTAACCGGCCGCTCTGCTCTGACCTCCCAGAAACAGTCTAGAATGAAACAGCTTGAAAAATTAGGTTGCTCGGTTTTTTACTTACAAGCCGATGTGTGTGATCTAGAAGGTATGAAGGAGGGATTAAAGAAGGCAAAGGAGCATGTTGGCCCCATCTCGGGTGTGATTCACGCCGCGGGGATCAACGAGTCTAAAACAATCATTGAAAAAGATTTCAAGGAGTTTCAAGAGGTGTTGGATCCAAAGGTTAAAGGGACACTCGTTTTAGATGAAGTGCTACACGACGAGCCTCTTGAGTTCATCTGCTACTTTTCTTCAAGTTCAGCAATTTTAGGAGATTTTGGTGCTTGCGACTATGCCGTAGGAAATCGCTTTGAAATGGCTTATGCACACTATCGCTCTGCACTTAAAGCGCAAGGGAAACGTTTCGGTAAAGCAGTTGTGATCAACTGGCCTTACTGGAAAGAGGGAGGGATGCAGTTTGGAGAGAGTGAGCAAGCCGACTTTTACTTAAAATCCAGTGGACAGCAACACTTAACAACGGCTGAGGGAATTGATATTTTTGAAAAAATTCTTTGCCAAGAACAAACACAGCATTTGGTGCTTGTTGGACAACCCGGTCGAGTGCATCGCTTCCTGGGGTTAACGGATGAACCCTTGCGACTGGATAGCCCCAAAGTTCCGGCATTGCCAGCCTCTACAAAGGGGGAGAGGCGTCCTGAACTGCGAGGATTGAGTGTAGAGCAATGTCTTGAGTGGGAGTTAAAAGAACATGTTAGCCGGTTGCTGAAAATTCCTCGGGAAAGTGTGGACACCGGGGACAATTTAGCAGATTTCGGGTTTGATTCCATCAGTTTAGCCGAATTTGCACACATTTTACGTGACCATTATGGGTTTGAAGTGACTCCCGCCTTATTCTTTGGTTATTCCACTTTAGAGAAGTTAATCAGCTATTTTTTAAAGGAGCATGGAAAAAACCTCGCAGAGTTTTATCAAACAGCCCAGGAAAAACAAGCCCTTAATTTGCCATCTTCTCCCATTCAACAGTCTGAGCCGGTTCAGGCAAAGTCAGTTCAGTTTGCCGCCCGTCGATCCGATTCAAGTAACCTGGAGCCGATTGCGATTATTGGCATGAGCGGTCGCTTTCCTCAAGCCCAATCCATTGAAGAGATGTGGGAGATTTTGTCAGCGGGTAGGGATGCTATTGAGGAGATCCCGGAAGGCCGATTGGATTGGAGCCAATATAATCGAGAAGTGCGCTACAAATGGAGTGGTTTTATTCCCGGAATTGAAGAGTTTGACCCCCGATTTTTTGAGATTTCTCCCCAAGAAGCAGAAGAGATGGATCCTCGTCAACGTCATTTGATTCAGGAATCCTGGAAAGCTTTGGAAGATGCAGGTTATGGAGTCAATCAGATTAAACAACACAACATAGGCATGTTTGTGGGTGTCGAAGAGGGAGGATATGGTTTTCCGGGAGAAGGTAATATTACCGCCGGCCATAATGGCATTTTAGCTGCTCGCATTGCCTACTTTCTCGACTTGCACGGCCCAACAATGGCGATCAACACCGCCTGTTCCTCAGGTCTTGTTGCTGCTCATCAGGCGATTTTGAGTTTGCGCAGCGGCGAGTGTAGTACAGCGATTGTTGCGGGAGTGAATTTAATGCTCAGTCCGGCGCCATATGTGGCTATGAATCAGGCCGGCATGCTATCGTCTGATGGAAAATGTTTTGCCTTTGATCAAAGAGCTAACGGCATGGTTCCGGGAGAGGCGGTAGCCGTTGTCATTTTAAAGAAATTATCAGATGCAGAATCCGATAAAGATCCCATTCATGCGGTGATCCGAGGAAGCGGCGTCAATTACGATGGCAAAACTAATGGGATCACCGCTCCAAGCGGTGTTTCTCAAGCTGCACTGTTAAAAAGTGTCTATCAAACATATCACATCAATCCTGAAGAGATTGACTATATTGTGACGCACGGGACAGGAACAAAGCTGGGAGATCCTGTTGAAATTAATGCCTTGAATGATGCGTTTAAGGAATATACTCAAAAACAAAACTATTGTGCTCTCACCTCAATAAAGAGTCATTTTGGACACACCTTTGCCGCCTCGGGTTTAGTGAGTCTGATCAGTCTTGTTGAAGCACTCAAACGAAAAAGCATTCCCGGCAGTTTGCATTGTGAAAATGAGAATGACTACATCCATTGGGAACAAAGTCCTTTTTATGTGAATAAATCCACTAAAGCTTGGCCAAAGCATGGGACAAACAAGCGAGTGGGGGCTGTGAGTGCCTTTGGAATGAGCGGTACAAACGCCCATATGGTTGTGGAGAGTTACTCTTGCCATGAAAAGGAGAGAAGAGAAGCTTTTCCCTATTACTTGCTGCCTATTTCTGCCAAAACACAAGAAGCACTACAAGAAAAAATCCAAGACATACTCAAGGCCCTGCAAAGCATCCAAGGGGAAAAAGAGGGACTGACGGCGATGTGTTACACGCTGCAAATAGGACGCCATCATTTTTCTCATCGTTGTGCAATTGTTGTTGAAGACCTAGAGGAGGCCGTTTACCTCTATAATCAGGTAAAAGCAGGGGAGAGGCCCGCTAACGTTTTTCAAGGAAAGGTAAAACGAAACTTTAAGGGGCAAAAGGTTATCGAGCAATCCATCACAGATCTACTGATTAAAAGCAGAACAATACAAGAAGATCCGGCAACATACCGGGAAATCTTATGTGCATTAGCCGATTTTTATTGCCAGGGCTATGACATTGCTTGGGATCTGCTGTATGGAGAGGAAAAACCCTGCCGCATTCCGGCACCGACGTATCCTTTTGCCAAAGAACATTACTGGAAAAAGAGTCGGGATGCGACAGCCGATGGTCTCGTTCAATCAAGTCGTAGAAGCCGATGGCATCCTTTACTCCAGGAAAACATCTCAACCCTTTCCGAGCAGTGTTACGGCTCGACCTTTACAGGGGAGGAGTTTTTCTTAAACGATCACAGAATCAAAGGAAAACAAGTACTGCCCGGAGCAGCTTACCTTGAAATGGCTTATGAAGGAGTAAAGCGGAGCTGTGGCTTGCCTGATGGTCAAAATGTCTTGCTTAAAAATATAGTCTGGACTCAGCCGATTGTTGTCGAAGATTCCCCTGTTGATGTCACGATGGAGTTGTTCTCAGAAGAAAATGGGGAGATCTCCTACGAAATTTTCACCGAAAGGGCAAATGAATCCGGCGATAGTGTTGGACACAGTCAAGGAGTGGCAGTATGCAAGGCAAATGGGGAAACGCCCATCCTAAACCTGGCTGATCTAAAGAAAAAGCTCAATCACCGGTCTCTTGATCTCGAGGGGTGTTATGCAACTTTCAAAGAGATGGGTCTTGATTATGGCCCTGCTCACAAAGCTCTTGTAGAGGTTTACACAGGAGATCATGAAGTCTTGGCCAAATTAACCCTGCCTGCCTCAATCAAAGAAACGCAAGAGCAATTTACCCTGCATCCCAGCCTGTTGGATGGAGCTTTTCAAGCGTCAGTTGGTTTGGGTATATCCGGTAGTCAACAGGTTAAGCCCTTACTTCCTTTTGCACTGGAAAGCCTTGAGGTGTTTGACCGCTGCAAAGAAACGATGTGGGCTTGGGTTCGTTTTGCAGAGGGTAGTACAACAGCAGGCAACATCCATCGATTATCGATCGACCTTTGTGATGATGCAGGGAAGCTTTGTATACAGATGAAAGGGTTTTCTGCCCGAGAGCCGGTAGAAGAACCTGAAGCTGTGGATACCTTGATGGTCACACCCATTTGGCAAGAAAAGCCTCTCGATGACCGGCAGCAACTCCCTCAATATCGTGAACATCGCATCTACTTGTGCGGGTTCAAGCAAACGAGAGAAGAGTTGCAAGAAAAAGCTCCACATGTCTTCTCTCTTGAACCGGACCCAGAACAAAAAGGGTTGGAAGAACAATTTTCATCCTACGCAGTTCAACTATTTGAGGACATTCAAAGGATTTTACAAGAGAAACCCCAAGGACAGACTTTGCTGCAGGTCGTTGTGCCATCTCAAGGTCCTAAACAGGTGTTTGCTGGCATATCAGGACTTTTAAAGACCGCGCATTTAGAACATCCACAATTATTCGGACAAGTGATTGCTGTAAGCGAAAAAATTTCGGCGACGGAATTGATGTCGAGATTAAAGGAAAACAAGAAACAGCCTCAAGATGATCAGATCTACTACGAAGAAGACCGACGGTTAGTCTCCGTCTTGAAAGAAATGCACTCCGCTGAATTAGAAAAAACGATTCCCTGGCGTGATCATGGGGTGTATTTGATCACAGGCGGCGCCGGAGGATTGGGGTTGATTTTTGCTGAAGAGATCACGCGTAAGTGTACAAGCACAACATTAATTCTCACCGGTCGTTCGACGTTGAGCACCGAAAAGAAGGACAAACTGAAAGAACTGCAAAGATCAGGAGCAGAAGTTCAATACAAAAAGGTAGACATTACTGATAAGGAGGCGGTTGCAGCACTTATTCGGGAGATTGAACACGACTTTGGCAAGGTCAATGGAATGATTCATAGCGCCGGGGTGATTAACGATGACTATATTGTGAACAAGCAGACAGAGGAGTTTCGAGCAGTGCTCGCCCCCAAAGTGTTAGGAACGATCAACCTTGATCAAGCAACGAAGACATTGAAGGAATTGGACTTTTTTATTGTATTTTCTTCAAGTGCAGGTTGTCTAGGCAGTGCAGGACAGGCTGATTATGCCACAGCTAATGCATTTATGGACGCTTTTGCCCACTATCGCAATACCTTGCTGGGTAGCAAACGGACTGGCCGCACTTATTCAATCAATTGGCCGCTGTGGAAAGAAGGCGGCATGGATGTCGATCAGACAACAAAAAAGATGATGAAAGAACACTTAGGCTTAGTGGCTATGGAGACAGCTGCAGGGATGGAGGCCTTTTATCAAGCCTTATCTGCACAAGTGCCTCAGGTGATGATTATGAGAGGTTTGCTTAAGCGCATGCAAAGCAAGCTGTTTCCTAAACAACTCTCGAAGGCACGTTCAACACAGACGGACTCAGGCATTGATACAGGCCATTTACTTGATAAGATTCAGCAGGCTTTGATGAAAGTGATTTCTCAATCATTGAAACTAAGAATTGAAGAGCTAGACATTGATGCTGAGTTCAGCGAATACGGGTTTGATTCGATCACGTTGACGGATTTTGCTAACAGATTGAATCAACACTATCAACTAGAGCTAACCCCTACGATCTTTTTTGAGTATCCCACTATTGGTCGTTTCGCAAAATATTTGAATGAGGACCATCAGAGCGTGTTTGCTATTCAAACGCCACAGCAAAAAGAAGCGACTGAAATTTTGGAGGATCAGACTAGTGTTGCCAGGCCGAGACGTCGTTGTCGATTTGCAACCACAGCGATTTCTTTTGCGCCAGACTCTAAAACTACCGAACCGATTGCTATTGTGGGGGTGAGCGGCTGTTTTCCTGAGGCTGGCGATATTCATGAATTTTGGGAAAATCTTAAGGAAGGGAAACATTGCATACAAGAAATACCCCAACAGCGCTGGAATTGGCGAGCGATGTATGGCGATCCTCGGCAAGAGAGCAACAAAACCAATATCAAGTGGGGTGGTTTTATCGAAGGCATTGACACATTTGACCCCCAATTTTTTGGGATATCCCCTCGTGAAGCACAATTGATGGATCCTCAGCAGAGACTGCTGATGACCTATATTTGGTTGGTATTGGAGGATGCCGGCTATTCAGCATCGAGCCTGTCGGACAGCAATACGGGGATTTTTATTGGTACCGGCAGTAGCGGCTACACCAATCTCATCACCAACGCTAAACTGCCTGTTGAAGGGTATAGTTCGATAGGGGTGGTCCCCTCGATCGGTCCCAATAGGATGAGTTATTTTTTAAATATTCATGGTCCAAGTGAGCCTATTGAAACAGCGTGTTCATCATCTTTAATAGCAATCCATAAGGCCCTTATTTCGATGGAAGCGGGTGAGTGCGATCAGGCGATTGTCGGGGGGATCAATACGATCCTCAGTCCAGATGTTCATATCAGTTTCAATAAAGCGGGCATGCTTTGTCAAGATGGTCGCTGTAAAACATTTTCTAAGCAAGCGAATGGTTATGTTCGAGGTGAAGGGGTGGGCATGCTCATGTTAAAGCCCCTTGAGATAGCCGAACGGGAAAAAGATCATATTTACGGATTAGTTAGAAGCAGTGCGGAAAATCATGGAGGGCGGGCAAATTCTTTAACAGCGCCAAATCCCAAAGCCCAAACGGATCTATTAATCCGTGCTTATCGTAAAGCAGGAATTCATCCCGGGACAGTCAGTTATATCGAAGCCCATGGAACAGGAACAGAATTGGGAGATCCCATAGAAGTCAACAGTTTGAAAGCCGCGTTTAAAGAATTGGCTCAAGAGATGGGAAGTGGGCAAATTCAAGAAAGTTATTGTGGGCTAGGATCAGTAAAGACAAATATTGGCCATTTAGAACTAGCGGCAGGCGTTGCGGGTGTGATTAAGGTTCTTCTCCAACTTCAGCATAAAAGACTAGTGAAAAGTCTTCATTGTGATGAAATCAATCCTTATATCGAATTAAAAGGGAGCCCGTTCTACGTCGTTCAAGAATCACAAGAGTGGCGAGCTTTGCAAGATTCCAGCGGAAAACTCCTTCCTCGCCGAGCTGGGGTCAGTTCCTTTGGATTTGGAGGAGTCAATGCCCATGTTGTTCTTGAGGAATACATACCAAAGGATGGGCAACAATCAATAGAAGACATTGTCGATCTTCCGTCAAGTCGTGTCATTGTCCCTCTTTCAGCCAAGAACAGGGAACGATTGCAAGACTATGCAAAGAGTCTTGCAACATGGATACAAAATGACAAAGAGCGTCAAATCAATCTTGTCGATCTTGCTTATACACTCCAGGTAGGGCGTGAGCCAATGGAAGTCCGATTAGGGATGATTGTCCACTCAATAAAGCAACTAGAAAAAAAGTTGCAGGCATTCATTACCGAGGCCGAAGAGATAGAAGACCTCTATATTGGGCAAGTCCAGCGAAATAAAGAGACGTCGTTGGCAGTTTTTGGTGCCGATGAAGATTTACAAAACGCCATGCAAGCCTGGGCAAGTAAAGGAAAGTACAATAAACTGCTCGATCTTTGGGTCAAAGGTCTGGCTTTTGATTGGAATCAATTGTATGGGGCAAACAAGCCAAAGCGCATCAGCGCACCGACCTATCCCTTTGCCAAAGAGCGCTATTGGATAGAAGCTCAGGATTTGTCGGCTAACAAGAGTATCCAACCAAGCAAGAAAAATCCTTTAACTTCTCTTGAAGAGTACGTTGCAGACGATCAAGGGCGTGTTTCGAGATCATTGTCTAAACCATTGGGAATAACATTAGCTGCTTTGTCGGAAGAACAAAATTTTTCTGTACGAGGAAATCAGATGCAACAAGCTGTAGACATTTCCTTGCCGGCAGACAAGCAAATGTCTTCTACTGCAAGTCATCATGATCCTGGAGAGTCTTCTCTCTTGAAAGAAACCCTGCTAACAGAACTGGTCATAAGCTTAGCGAACATTTTATACATGAAGCCAAGCGAGATCGACATGAATAAATCGTTTGTTGAGATAGGCTTGGATTCCATTGTGGGAGTAGAATGGGTACAAGAAATCAATAAGAAGTATTCGCTCAATATCGTTGCGACGAAAGTTTATGATTATGTGACTCTTCAAGAGTTTGCCAAATTTTTAAAAAAAGAATTGGATAAGAAAGGAACGGTACCAACTCAAGAGCCATCAAAGCCGCGGCCTTCAGTATCGGTAGAGCAACCACAGAGTACAAAGTCGGAGCCACAAAACGTGTTGAGTTCCGGGGACAATTACGGCCTTGTTCTTTCTACAGTTAGTTCTTTTGAAAACATCTCTTTAAAAAAATGGGAAATTCCTCCTCCCTCCTGTGGTGAGGTAACCGTTAAAGTAGAAGCCTCTGCCGTTAATTTTCCTGATACATTGTGTGTAAAAGGATTATACCCCACCATGCCGGACTATCCCTTTGTTCCTGGTTTTGAAGTGTCGGGAACAATTTCTCGTCTTGGTGATCAGGTCTCGGAGATAAGTTTGGGAGATGAAGTGATTGCGTTCACAGGCGGGCAAATGGGCGGACATGCTCGTTATGTCAATGTTCCTGTAGAAAACTTAATGCGCAAGCCTCAATGTGTTTCGTTTGAAGAGGCCTGTAGTTTACCTGTTGTTTTTGGGACCGTGTATTACGCATTTGAAAAAGGGAAATTATCTCCCGGAGAACACGTGTTAATACAAACAGCTACCGGAGGCTGTGGACTCATGGCTCTTCAATTGGCACGATTAAAGAGTTGCGTGTGCTATGGCACATCGAGTCGTCCAGAAAAATTAGCGATACTGAAGGAGCTAGATGTCCCTTATGTGCTGAATTATCAAGAAGATTTTGATCGAAAAATTAAAGAGATCACTAATGATCGAGGAGTAGATGTTGTATTAAATACGTTGTCAGGCGATGGCATCCAAAAGGGGTTAAACAGTTTAGCAGCGTCGGGGCGGTATGTGGAAATTGCTGTACACGCACTAAAAACGAGTCCCAAATTAGACCTTTCTCAGTTAGTCCACAACCAGTCTATTTACAGCATTGATTTACGCCGATTACGAGCGCAAAAAGGTGGCAATAAAAATAGCGAAGCTTTTCACACCATGATTTCTTGGCTTGAGTCCGGGATCGTGGTCCCGGTTGTTTCGAGAATTTACCCAGTTCACCAAATCGTCGATGCTTTGACGTATGTCTCTCAAGGAAAACATATTGGCAAAGTGGTGATTAGTCATACATGTCAACACATGGTGGATTGTATGGATCATTGCTTAAACCGGATGTTAGAGCAAAAAAGAAAGGCTGAATCACGGGAATGTTCGAGAGAAAGCAGCCCCTCCATTGCGATAAACAAAGCGGGAAAAGAGATGACCGAAGCGATTGCAATTATTGGAATGTCCGGTCGATTCCCCAAAGCTCCACATGTCGATAGGTTCTGGGAGAATATCTCACAAGGGAAAGATTGCATTTCGGAAATTCCCACAACCCGTTGGCCAATCGATCAATATTATGATTCAAATAAACATGTGCCCGGAAAGACCTATTGTAAATGGATGGGGATGTTGGATGATATCGATCAGTTTGACCCCTTGTTTTTTAATATTTCCCCCGCAGAAGCTCAGTGGATAGATCCTCAACAGCGTTTGTTTTTAGAAAATGCCTGGCATTGCGTAGAAGATGCAGGACTCAATCCAAGTTCTTTATCGGGCAGCTCTTGTGGAGTGTTTGTTGGCTGTGGCGGCAGCATCTATGGAAGCACAATGCATGAGAAAGAGCTGAGTGTACAGAGTTTAATGGGAGGAAGTTCTTCCATTTTATCGGCTAGAATAGCCTATGTACTCAATTTGAAAGGCCCTTGTCTAGCGATTGATACAGCATGTTCTTCTTCTCTAGTCGCCATCGCGGAAGCCTGCAACAGTTTGGTGCTTAAGACAAGTGATCTGGCACTAGCAGGAGGAGTGTGCGTCTTGTCAGGGCCTGCGCTGCATATCATGACAAGTCATGCAGGGATGTTGTCTGAAGATGGGCGCTGCTTTGCCTTTGATGCAAGAGCCAATGGTTTTGTTCCTGGAGAAGGTGTTGGCGTTGTTTTACTCAAGCGGCTTTCAGATGCTATCCGTGATCGCGATCAAATTTATGGAGTCATCAAGGGGTGGGGGATCAAGCAGGATGGAAAAACAAACGGAATGACAGCACCAAGCGTGAATTCACAGATTTCGTTGGAAAAAGAGATTTACAATCGTTTTGGTATTAACCCTGAAACGATTTCCTTGGTTGAAGCTCATGGGACAGGAACAAAACTTGGAGATCCTATCGAAGTCGAGGCGCTAATCGAGTCTTTTAGATCCTATACAGATAAGCAGCGATATTGTGCTTTAGGTTCGGTCAAAAGTAATATAGGTCATCTTCAATCTGCATCGGGAATTGCGGGAGTGATCAAAGTCTTACTCGCATTACAGAAAAAAATGCTTCCACCCACCATACATTTTGAGAAGCTTAATCAACATATCTCTCTAGAAGATAGTCCATTTTATATCAATACCGAGTTGCAGCCGTGGGAAACATCTTCAGGAATTTTACGATGTGCAAGTGTGAGTTCGTTTGGTTTTAGTGGGACGAATGCTCATTTAGTGATTGAGGAATATCGTCCCCAAAATACTCAATCAGGCCGAAAAACAACTGTTATCGACCTCCCTACCTCAGTGATTATCCTCCTTTCAGCGAAGAACAAAGAACGTTTGCAAGAGTATGCGAAAAGCCTTGTGACATTTATTCAAAACAATAAAGACAATCAAATCAATCTGGCTGATCTTGCTTACACACTACAGGTAGGTCGCGAAGCAATGGAAATCCGTCTAGGAATGGTTGTGCGTTCAATGGAGGAGCTAGAAGAAAAGTTGCAGGCCTTTGCCGAGGGGAAAGAAGAGGCCGAGGATTTATATCTTGGCCAAGTCAAGGGAAATCAAGAGACAATAGAAGCCTTTACTGCTGATATAGATTTGCAAAAAGCAATGGAAGCCTGGATTGTCAAAGGGAAGTACAACAAACTTCTCAATCTTTGGGTCAAAGGTCTGGTTTTTGATTGGAATAAACTCTATGGTCCAAATAAGCCAAAGCGCATCAGCGTACCAACCTATCCCTTTGCCAAAGAGCGCTACGGGCTTAAGACTCAGGTTTTGCCGATAAACTTACCGATTAACCCCCCTTCTGCGCTTAGTACCGAGGAACCTTCTGAAGTGATGTATTTCGAAGAGGTGTGGCAAGAACAAGAGCTTCACTTAAATCACCAAACAGTCAGCACTGAACAAAACGTTAAGACGATTCTTTGTTTCCTCTCAAATATAGAAAAGCAACAGGCCTTTACTGAAACAACCAAAGCCCTTGATCCTCAAGCGCGAGTGATCTTTATTGCTGAACAATCAGGTGACCGGACACAAAATTACCGCGTTGTACGAGGAGAACAAAATAGTTATCGACAAGTTTTACAAAACATTAAGAAAGAATATGACCACATTGACGGGGTTTTTTATTTATGGCCACTGGAAGACCACTGTTGGATTCGAGATCTCTCTCCCATCACCATGCTTCTGCAAGCACTATCGATGACCCAACTGCGATCTCGACGGATTTTATTGGCAGCAGAGTTTCACGATGACGTAGAGCGTTGTTACCTAGAATCATGGGTAGGCTTTGAACGTTCTCTAGGACTGGTGATGCCTAACACTCAGCTTGCAGTGATTTTCCAAAAACAGACCCAAGAAACGACCTCTGGCAATATCCTTGATTGGACAAGCAAACTTTGGAAAGAGTTCACACAAAAACAAACACAAAGCGTTTGCTATCATCAAGGCAAACGACATGTATTGCAGATCCATCCAAGAGTTCTTAAATGGGATGAGCAGTTTCTAAAAGATGCTTTGCGAGGAACGATTTTAATCACCGGAGGCTTTGGAGGACTGGGTTTTCTTTTTGCCGACTATTTCGCTAGAAACACACAAACGAAGAGAATCATTTTAACCGGTCGCTCTGCTCTAACCCCTCAGAAACAGTCCAGACTGAAACAGCTTGAAGAATTAGGTTGCTCGGTTTTTTACTTACAAGCCGATGTGTCCGATCTAGAAGCCAT
>JBAUVX010000406.1:0-5988 GCA_049583465.1 Waddliaceae bacterium
TCCTGGTAGTTTTAAGTCGGAGAATATCTTTTGACCTAACCTTTTCACAAACCACTCTACCGAATAGGCTTGTTCTAATGCCCGCGTGTGCGATAGTACCCACGTTTTGCGATTAGAATAGACCGTCGAATAATATAGAAAATTCTGAAATCATTGCAAAAATAGAAGACCCTGAATTGATTGCAGCTCTTGCATCAAATTGACAAGAGAACTGAACCTGGGTATTTTTGCGCAACGCCTCGAAAAGGTATTTGGGATGTCCCACCGTTAAACTATAAGCTCAATCAAACTCCTATCTAAACGCACTTCTCTTATCCACCTTTCCAATGAGCTCCATAGCCCCTCAAGCGTTTCCAGGAACGTTCAGCCTCCCTTGCCAGTTTGAAGACCATACACAAGGAACTTGGGTTAAAGCTCTAACGTTTCCCAAAAATTGCGGTCCCAATGCGCAATAAGGTTGCCCCCTCGGCAATGGCGATGGGATAATCGTGAGTCATTCCCATAGACAAATGCCCTGTCGGTTGAAGCTCATCGCGTAATTCTCTAAGTCGTGAAAAGGTGCGCCCTATCAGATTTTCATCATCGACAAAAGGGGCCATGGTCATCCACCCCTGAACAACGATTCCCGGAAGTTTTTTGACATCGTCAAATATCAGCTTCCAGCCTTCCGAAGAAAGCCCGTGCTTTGCTTCCTCCCCGGACGTATTTGCCTGCAATAATACAGGAGTTACTACTCCCCTCTTCTCGCTTTGTTGAGAAATTTTTTGGGCAAGCTCCCACGTATCAACAGAGTGAATAAGGGCAAAAGGGCCAATGGCCTTAGACACTTTTTTTTTCTGGAGAGTGCCAATCAAATGCCAATGCAGATCCTGAGGAGCTTCTGCTATCTTCCCTAACCCTTCCTGAAGGCGGTTTTCTCCAAAATCACGACATCCTGCCTCATAAGCGGGCATCACATCATCCAAAGAATGCCCTTTTGTGACAGCGATAAGGGCGATTTCCTTGGGATCACGCCCGCACTTAAGGGCGATTTCTTGAATAGATTCCAGAAGATGACAATAACGATCGGCAACAGACATAGGCTACATGCCTTTTGGAGGACCGAGAATCTCCCTTACAATGATCGCTTGTTTTAATGAATCGGGTTCATTTAACTTTTTTTGTATGCGCGATCGCTGCTTTTCCAATTGACGATACGCATCATGATGAGGCTGAGGAGCTTGCACAAGGGACTTGGCGTAAATATCTTTGAATACGGCCTTTTCCTGCTCTAATGACGGAAGAATTCCTATTTCCTCGGCCTGCAGGCGTTGCGCCTCAATCAAGAGCCGATCTTCTTCCCCTTCAATAAGACGCGGCGGTGGAGGTGGACGTTTTGGCGGCGCTTGTTTTCCCAATCGAATATTTAACGATTCCATCAACTCTTGCATCCCCTCTTGCTGTTCTCTCTCTTCCTCTTGGAACTCTTCGGGATGCTCACGACGACGCCTTTGATCTCTTCCTTGTTTTAGGATTAAGAGAAAAAACACGATCATCGTGATAATAAAGCCGATAAACTCAATCACTGACATGGCTATTCTCCTCTTTTTTCCCCTTCCTGAGGAGAGGCAATGGAGGTGCGCATTTCCGTATCGGCTTGAATGTTCTGGAACCTAAGGTAATCCATAATCCCTAGCTGGCCTTTTCTAAATGCTTCTGCCATCGCATGAGGAACGGCGGCTCTGGCTTCGACGAGTTTTGCTTCCATATGCTTGACCTCGGCCTTCTTTTCCTGCTCGGCGGCAACAGCCATGGCACGCCGTTTTTCCGCTTCAGCCTGAAAAATGCGCATGTCTGCTTCAGCTTTCTGTGCACGCAGTTTTGCTCCGATGTTTTCCCCCAGCTTGACCTCGACAATGTCAATGGATAGAATCAAAAACGCTGTGGCTGAATCCAACCCCCTTTCCAAGACAAGTTTCGAAATGGCTTGTGGAGACTCAAGAACTTGAGAATGGGTCTCTGCAGCGCCAATCGCTCCGACAATGCCCTCCCCAACACGGGCGATGATCGTCTCTTCCGTTGCACCTCCAACGAGCTGAGCGAGATTAGTCCGAACGGTAACTCTAGCCCTGACGAGAACCTGGATCCCATCTTTGGCAACACCTGTCATGAAACCTCCGTGGCTGGGACAGTCGATCACTTTGGGGTGGACCGAAGTGGCAATGGCGTCGCGAAGATCCCTCCCCGCCAGGTCAATTGCTGTCGCTTGCCGCCACTCAAGAGAGATGTTGGCTTTGTCGGCGGCAATCATCGATCTGACTACCTCAGAGACATTTCCGCCGGCAAGAAAGTGAGTTTCCAGGTCGGACACTGTCACATGCTTTAAACCGGCTTTATACGCATTGATGCGCGCGTTGACTATCTGTCGAGGGGGAATTTTTCTCAAACTCATTCCAATGATGTTAAAGAAGGGAATAGGAGTCCCCGAGACAAAAGCCTGAAACCATAAACTGATGAACTTTCCCAAAATGCTGAGCAAAATGACGGCGACCACGGCCAGAACAATGAAAAGTAGATAGACTTCAAAACTGAAGCCATTGACGAGCAACAAATGATTCATGATTCTTTTTCCTTCCTATAGAGTTTAACGATTAGACTTTCTCCTTCGCCACCGGTCACGATGACTTGTTCGCCCTTTGAGATATAGCCGCTTGTTGAGATGGCCCCGTGCTGCTTTCCATCGACCAAAATATGCCCTCCGGGCTTCAGATCGGAATGCACAATCCCGATTTTCCCTATCGTCGACTTATCATAAGCAGAGGCGGAGTACCCTTCCTGATCCCCTTCCGCATAAATGCTTCTTTCCGGCCTGGCATGACGAATCTTCCAAAGGGCAAACTTGAACAAGACAATGACGGAAACAACCGTTCCGATCGTGTAGAGGAGAATCCCCAACGGCGACTGCGACTGTAAAGCAAAGACGACAATACTGGCCAGGACAACGATCGTCCCAATGGTTCCCATGATGCCGCCGGGAAGATAAAATTCCAAAAAAATCATGAACAGACCCACTGCCCAAAGAAGATAAGGACTCATCTTCTCACCCCTCTTTCTTTTCTACATCGACAATCATTACACTTCCTTCTAAACGATCCACGACAATCGGGGTCTCTTTTTCAATAAAACCTCCGGCAGTCATTGCCTCATAGATTCTGTCTTGAATGATGACCTTTCCTGCCGGACGCAACGTTGCCAATACGACTCCCTTGCTTCCCGGTTGTGGAAGCAATTTAGGGTCTTCGCCTGCAACATAGCCCTCTGCCGCAACTTGTTCGTGACCGGATAACACAAAACGACGGAATCCTCTGAAGGTAGGCATAACATAACGCCCCATTAAAGCAATAAGAGCTAAAGCGACGACCAAAGTGCCGCTTAGCCAGCTCAATCGCTTGATAAAGGCTTCCCCCGCTGCGTTAAAGGTTTGCGTGTCAAATTCGAAATCGACCGATTTAATCTCCGGCAGCATCATTCCAAACAAGCCCACGAGGCAAAAAACGACCCCGACGATTCCCAAAAGGCCGAATGTGGGAATCAGAAATAAATCTAGAGCGATAAAGACAACACCGACGAGCAAGAGGATAACTTCCAGGATATCGACCACTTCGAGAGCAAAACTCGACAGAACGATCAAAAACAAGCAAAGAAGAGCAATCGAACCGGGTACACCAAAACCCGGAGAGTTGATTTCCATATAAAAACCGAGAAGCATCCCCAAAAAGAGAAGAGAAGCAGCGATAGGATTGGCCAGTAAGGCAAGAAATTGAATTTTCCAGTCCATTTGATAGACATCGACGACGGCATTGGGAAGCGTATCAAAGAAGGGGGCATGAAACAGGAGCATCTTGTCTGCCGGCCATTTTCCCTTTTGTTTTTCTCCTTCGGTAATCACCCCCGTCTTTTTCGGAAGCAACAACAAATCGGCAACGCCATACTCGATCATCTCACTGGCATTTAGCGTCAGCAGCTTCCCCTTGGGGCTAATGACTTGATCAAGTTCGGTTCCTAACGTACGGATCTGATCTTCACTGTCTAATTTAATGATTTTCCCATGGCGCATCACCAGGATGATATCTTTATCCACCATCGCTTCGGCAATATAGGGATTGCGATCAAAAAACCCTGCCCGATTGGCAAAATCCGCTCTGAGCGCAGAATTGACCTTTTCCGACGCAGTCACCATTTGTCCTCCCTCTCCGAGTTGTACCGGTTCTGCGGCTCCCATGCTAGCATCTTTGGTGACGGTGATAAAGCGGGAGGAGTAGGCAAGCATTGCCCCGGCAGAAATCGCCCAGTTGTTGATAAAGGCAATGACGGGGATATTGTATTGGGTATCAAAATCTTTGAGGGCATCGGAAATTTTCTGTGCAGCAAAGACTTCTCCACCCGGAGTGTTCAGCTCAAGAATGACAAGACGGGGCTTTATTTCTTTATAGTAATCCAAAGCATGTTTGACATAGATCCACGTGGCTTGAGAAATTTGAGAATTTTTTTGGTTGATTTGAATGAGACCGACGAGATTGGGCCCTTCCTTATCAAAGTGAATCCATTGCGGAAACTCTCGATCCACATCTTTTAGAGAGACTTCGAGGGGTTGTTGAACCTCTTCCTTTTCCTCATCTTGCAGTTGTTCAAACTGACTGCGAAACTCATGAAGCGACCGCATCCCCGAGGATAACCCAAGCTCTTGCAGCTGATTGTGGTTGACAACCAATGCTTCACTCGGAGAGGAGATGACAATGGGAAAGTCGCCCCTTTCAATTTTCCATCCCCCGTCGTCGACTACTTGCAGCGAGGGATCGGTCATCGCGGAGGCCATTAACAACAAAATCGCTCGATGAGGATTGTCGGGAGAAATCAAACTTCTCACATTATTGCGCAAAATATTCGTCGGAAAGGTTTTTTCCTCTTCCAGAGGGATATCGCCCCAGGAAACAAAATAGGAAAGATAGAGTTGGTCTGCAAGAAAGGGAATGATTGCCGAGGGTCCCAATGCTGTTTGTTGTATATACACGATGACTTGCGTTTGCTTTTCTGCTTTCAGCGCATAGATGTCTTTGGCAAGATCCAACACTTCGCTCAGTTGACCGGAAGAGGAGTCAATTTCGATAATGAGTAGCTGAGGATGATCAGCGGATTGTTCTTCGAACGTCTGTTTTACTCGTGCAATTTCCTCTTTTCCCAAATACCCTTTGAGATGAAGAACGATCTGCTCGGCGTTAAGGTGCGAAGAGAGAAAAAAAGAAAATAAGAAAGTAATGATCGATACCATAAGAAGCGAGTAGCGGAAACTGCTGCTGCACATGAACTTTTCATCAGTTGTTAAGAGAGATATTCATTACTTTGTATAGCACAGGAACACTAATAAGATAAAGAGGGAATTGCCATGAAAACCGCGGGGGCTGAGAGTGTATCCGGAAAACCTCCTCCATTTCTTAAGGATGCGAGATGATTGATAAAACGGCAATCTCTCCCCTTTCGGGATCGTAAACCCAAAATATGCGATAGGCACCAGGTGTGTTGTTCTGAGCATAAGATTCAAAAACGTCGTCGCCAAAAGGTGACTTCAACTGATCGAACTTGTGTGCATTAAGGGAAGGATGGCGCAAGTTGACTTGCATATATCCGATGACTTTCCCAACAGCCTTGAAATGTCTTCGTTTGCTTTTAGTGTTTTTCAGGTCCAAAAGTTGCTTTTCTGCTTCTTTGGTCAATCTAATTTTAAATATTTCCTTTTTCTTCGCCGTCCAGGAATTCGGTAAAGTCGATAGTGAGGTCGACAACGCGGCCTTCTTTGGCGTCGTCAATTCCGCGCATTAGGGAAGCTAAGGCGCCGTAAGCAAATAAATGTTACGTTTATAAAATGAATTTGATACACTTCTTATCATGAATCAGATTGAAGCATCGCTTTCACATACATATCAACTACTTGCTCCTCATTTGAATGAACGA
>JBAUVX010000407.1:0-4542 GCA_049583465.1 Waddliaceae bacterium
ATCTCGATTGGTGACTACAGACCAAGCTTCGATTTTGTAACCCACTTAGAATCAAAAATCTATTGAAATCACCTCCCGCAACATGCGGAATGTGGGATTGATGCAACAACGCCGATACCTATCAGGAAGCATGCCAACCGCCGCCTAGAGCTTTGATGAGTTGAATGGCAGCCATCAAATTCGTTCCTTTTAGTCGAATCGCTTCCCTTTCGGCATCGAGCTCCATTTTTTCAGCGTCTGCGACTTGCAAATAATTAATGATTCCCGCCTCAAATTGCTCTTTGGCAAGATGGGTTGTTTCTGCGGCAGCAGCTTGAGCTTTTTTTTGTGCTTCATACTGTTTTTTCCTGTACTGAATTTCATTGAGGGCATTTTCAACGTCTTGAAAGGCGATTTCCACTTGTCTTTGATAGTCATGGACAGCTTGCAGATAACAGGCTTGCGCCGCTCTTTGTTGATTGCACAGACGGCCTCCACTGAAAAGGACTTGCAAAGAGCGCAAAGTGAGTGACCAAAAACGATCTTTCCATGTAAACCAATGAGAAAGTTGAGGGCTGACCAATCCCAAACTTGAAGTGAGGGAGAAAGAGGGAAAAAATTCAGCATTTGCCACGCCTACCTCCTCAAGAGCAGCAAGCACGAGTTCTGTTTTTTCTCTGATATCGGGGCGATTGAGGAGAAGCTCCGAGGGAAGATCAGGGGGAATGCGGGGATTTTCTTGAGAAAGTTGGCCCCTTTCCAATGAAAATGAGGAGGCAAAGGTTCCTAAAAGTACTGCCAAGGCATTTTCTCCCTCGTTTCGCAGTCGTTTTGTGTCTTCCAGTTCTTGTTCAGCCCTTGCAAGTTCTAACTTTGCCCGGAAAAGATCAATTTCGGGGTCAAGATTTGCTTCAACACGCGTCCGGAAAAGATGAACGGTTAACGCGCGCACTTCGTGAGCTTTTTCGAGATAGCCGATCTCTTCATCCAGCGTCCGCAGGCTGAAATAGAGAATCGCAACGTCTGATGTTAATGCGTTGTAGACATTCAAGTACCCCCATTGAGCAGCTAAAAGGCGCGCACGTGCGGCTTTATTGGCATGTAAATACTTCCCCCAGAAGTCAAATTCATAGCTAAAATCAAGAGGAAAGGCATATAAATTCTGATAGACTCGACGATCTCCTGATGAAGGGCTGAAGTCGGAAAAATCGATGAGTATCTTTTCTTGACGAATAGAGGGAGTAAAAAAAAGGTCGGGCAGCCGATCGGAAAAAGCAATTCCTGCTAATGCGCGGGCTTCTAAAATTCTGTCGCATGCCGCTAAGAGATCTTTATTTTGACTAAGAGCGGTCATTTCTAAAGCGTCGAGTTGCGGGTCGTTAAAGAGGGTCCACCATTCCGTACAGAGAGGCGGGCCATCTTCACAGAGCTGTTCTGTTTTCCATCCTTGGGGGACCGGAACCGCAAGATCGTTTCCTACTGATAGATGCTGCTGGCAACTAGTTGTTAGGAAAAGAAGCGCAAGAAGCTTATATATTCCCTTTGTCTTTTTGAATGTAAACATCGATTTGTTGTCCTATATAGAAAGGAAAGTCTTTTGGGGGAGTGAACGTATAGATCACTTGAAGAACTCTTGTGTCAACTCTTTCGTCACCCTGTCCGGTAAGTGTCCGCTTCGGAATGACAAAGGGTTCTATGTGGGAAAAATGCAAGGGAACAGGGTAATCCGGTCGATTTTTCGGATAAGCGATTGCCTCCAAGCCGGGTGAGATCAGGTGGGCATTTTGCTCATCAATATCTACTCGAATTTGCAGCTCTGTTAACTCTCCTATGACAATAGGAGGTGCCTGAGCAAGAGGGGAAAGAAATTCCCCTTCATTGATATTCTTTTGGATCACAACCCCTTTTTTCGGCGCTCGTATGGTATGGCAGTCAATACGGGTCCGGATGAATTTGATTTCTGCGAAGGCTTGTGCACATTCTTTTTTTGCTATTAAACAGTCATTTTCTTTAGTCTTCATCTCATCGAGGCTGATTGCTCGAGGGTCTTTAATTCTTTTTAAATGTTTCAGTTGCTGTTGGAGGCGGGCAGATTTTGCACAAGCGACGTCATGTTTAGCTAGAGCCACACCAAGTTCTGCTTCCAGCTCTTTTGTGTCGACACAAAAAAGCGGTGCATCTTTTTCCACTTCCTCCCACACGTTAACGAAAACTTCTTTAACGATTCCGCTATTGGCAGTGCTGATGGAAAGATTTTTCCCTACAGCCTCGACTATTCCCGTTCCGTTTAAGGCTTGTCTATAAGGTTTGAGGGGCGGCTCCACGTGGGGAGTTGATGATCCGGAGTTGTCAGTGTTGACTTTACCCAGCAGTAAATATGCTGAGATCATTCCCGCAAATGCAATAAAAAAAGGAATATAGCGTCTCATGTCTTTACGATTGCTCCATCGTTCATCTCGATGATTCGGTTGGCATAGGAAAAGATGCGCACATCGTGCGTCACAACTAAAACACAGCATTCCTTTGTCAACTGCCGGATCATTTGCAGGACATGCTTTCCTGTTTCTCCGTCGAGACTTGATGTCGGCTCATCGCATAAAATTAAACGAGGCCGATGGACAAGGGCTCGTGCGATTGCCACACGCTGTTGCTGCCCCCCTGAAAGTTTTTTTGGAAGCTGCTTTGCCTTGTCGCCGATTCCCACCTCTTCCAGGGCTGTTTTTGCTTGACTGACGGCAATGTTTTTGGCCGTTCCATTAAGCAGAAGGGGAATGGCAACATTTTCTTCGCATGTCAGGGTAGGGATGAGGTGAAAATGTTGAAAGATAAAGCCGATATTTTTTTTACGAAACGTGCAGATGTCCTTTTCTTTTGCACGGGAAAGTGGAAACCCAAACAGGTCAATCGTGCCGCTATCGCACGTTAATGTGCCGGCAATACTGCTGATCAATGTGGTTTTCCCGCTGCCTGAAGGGCCGACAATCATGACAAGCTCTCCTATTGAAGCAGAGAAATCGACCTCCCTCAGAGCATGAATAGTCTCTTCAGAAAATGCGAAGCGCTTTGATACTTGATGTAAGGCAACGTGTTGGTTTTCAGGCACGAAATACCTCTGCACTTTCTAATTTCCGAATTTTGTAAATTCCCAAAAGAGCGGCGCTCGCACAGATAAAAAGAACCACAAACAAAGAAAATAGAAGCAAAGAAGCACTCCAAAAAAAAGGAATTTTTTTTGAGCTAAAGGCAAAATTACCAAAAATCGATGCATACCCAATGCCGATTCCGTAGCCTAAAAATCCAACGAAAAGAGCTTGAATCAGCAATAACTTGCAGAGCTCTTGATTTGTCACTCCCATTGCTTTCAACACCCCTAAATAGGGCAAATTCTCTAAAATAAACGCATAGAATGTCTGACAAGACACAGCCATTCCAACCAAAAAACCCAAGCACACTGTCATATAAAAAGAAAGAGGAATTCCGGTGTTTTCTTTTATCCACCTCTCAGTTTCTTGAGAAAAATCTGATTCGGTCAATGCTTTTAAGCCCGTCTCTTTTTCAATGGCTTGCGCCACTAATTTCGCTGATATATTCTCCTTAGGCTTAACTAGAATAAAAGATAGGTTTTTCCTTCTGTAAGGGACAAAGTCCAAAAACTTATGTTCGGTTGTGTAGACATAAGGGTAGCCAAAAAAGGATTTCTCCGTTTCACAAATACCGACGATTTTTGCTTCTCGATCATTAATTTCAAAAGTATCTCCCAAAGAAATCGGCTTACCCTGCGCCTTGCTGAACTTTTCGACAGCCAGCTGATCAATGATCACTCCATTAGTTTCTTTTAAATGGCTAAGATTACCTTCGTGAATCCGTGAAGGCATCCCGATAAGCGTTGAAGAATCGACTCCCATTAACAAAATCGATTTAAATTTACCCGAGCTGAATTTTGCTTGTTGAATAGAAAAGTAGAGAGGGTGAGCCCACTGAACGTCATCGACCGATCTTACACGAAAAAGATCGATATCGCGCAGCGGCTGGACTTCATTCACCTGCTCGACAACCGGATCCATGACCCAAATAGCAGCGTTGGTGTTTCTGATTGTCGATGTAGACCAGCGCATAAGTCCCAAGAATATCGCTCCCTGTTGAGTCATGAGTAAAGAGGCAAAGCTTAACGCACTGACGAGTAGAAAATACTTGCCTTTATCACCCGTGAGCATTTTTAGAGCTATAGAATACATGGGGAGCTGACTCCTAAAAATATGTGAGTAGTCTAAACCTGAATCCAATAAAAAAAAATAAAAATATGGAGTAAAATCCAAGGAGGATTTTATAACAAAATTTTTATTGATTCCTTTGAAGACTCTTCATTAAAGTTGTAGCAGATTTTTTCGCAAATTCCATCACTAATAGAAACCAGGAGGCGGCATAATGGCATCTTTACGCCATGGGCGAATTATTAATGCTTCAAGAGACCATCAAACTGTAAAGGCTCGTTGCCCAAATCCATATTCAGTTTCACACACACCGTATGAGCTAACAATTTTCCCCAAAATCTAGAAGCCTGAT
>JBAUVX010000408.1:0-3140 GCA_049583465.1 Waddliaceae bacterium
ATCCCAACAGCCGCAAGAATAGGCAGCACCAATTCTAAAACCCGATTCGAAATCAGGATTAGTATATCGAATGTGGTAATCTTCGCCGATAGCGAGATCCCCTCGACAGACCTGCCAGTAAAGGTAATCGACAAAACCCCTGTACTTTTCCTGTGAACAACAATCGGTATCACAACAATTTGTTGTACAAGAGTTGTAAGGCTCGCAAGAATAGCATCCGCTATAAGTATTTTGTGACCCTATGATTTGTGATGTGCTTAGCACAGCTAATCCCATCATCCATCCAAAAATTCTCATTTTTCCTCCTACAAGTAGACATCGCTTATAAAAAAAAACTTATAAGAAAAAAATGAGACCGTCAACAATAAATTTTAGATTTATGCAATTTTTCCGATCGAACGACCTGTTGCTTGGTATGTGCATGTTCGAAGAAGAGCTTCGCTATCGAGCGTCGGCTCTCTCCAAAGAAGCTAAATCTCCCAGCTGAAATCGAGAGTGATTGAGCGGTCAATGTTATCTCCTCTCAGTTCGATAAACCCATTTCCACTAGCGATCCAAGGGATTGTAGGGCCTGCTGTTTGATGAATTTCTCCCCATTCATTTGCTTCTACGGTGTGTGCTAAACGTTCATTTTCAAAGCGTGTCGTTAATAGGTAGCTGCCGTGCGAGGTTAAGCCATAGCAGTGGACGAGATACTCTCTCTTCCCCTTGGAAGCGATCTCTAAAGATATCCTATGGTTTTTATAATCAGTGATTTCGATAGGGTTAGGGACGATACGGGTAGCGGCATGGTATCGACGGTTTTTGGAAGCCAAGACGAAGTCGATCGGTTCGCCGGGGAGGTAATTGCAAAAAAATAAAAAGTTATTGGCAATTTTGACAAAGGTATCATCGAGCCGGGTAAAAAGATCTCCGGTACCGGTAGACGTGTAGTATTTTATTGGAGTAATTTCTTCGTCCATGTTGACTTGATAAAGAGTAAATTCGGTATCGGGAGGATAGTTTTTTGCAATGAGGTGGTAATAGCCATGAATACTTGTCGCTTCTAGATGCTTTTTTGTGGTTTCTTCATCCATGTTCAAGTGATTGGAAATTTCATTAAAATCCAATTGTCGATGAGAAAGATAGATGGGCCCGGGCGGGTGTCCTGAAGCGCTTTGATGGATAGTATCGATGATTTTTCTGTCCTGTACAGATAAAGAGGTGGAATGATTTAAAGCTCTGTTGGAACATCCAACCAGGAAAAAAAGAAAAATCGGAAGGCTAACGAAAAGTGTTCTCATTGCTAAGTTTTTCTCAGTTCAACAAAAAAAAGGATACCGAAAAGCAGGGAACCTTTCAATCTTTTTCCCTGCTTTTCTCTATCTCGTGTTTTCGGATGCGTTCTGTTCTTTTTCACGAACAAGCATCAGGGCTTTCGCATACGGTTCTTTGACATCTTTATACTCGGTAAATGTGCCGAAAAGGCGATCATAATAGCAATAACAGATTGTTTCTTGATCGAGAAAGGCATAGGCAATGGAAGGGGGGTCGAAGAATCGTGCTTCTTCTGTCATGAATCCAATCAAAAAATCCAAATGTTGGATGGAGAAGTTTTGGTTTTCATCATCGGTTTCCCATTCTGATTCAGCCTTAGCGAGATCGATCAGTTCTTCCACGCTAGCGACAAACAGTTCTCTTACTTCCGGAAGTTTTAGGCTTTGCTTTGTCCGGTAGTACAAAGAAAGTCTTTTGTTATCGTCAAGCATTGGCCGGTTGCCTCTGACGAGTGCAAGATGATGATCTTTTTGTTTCTTTGCATGAGCGGCGATGATTTTTTCTTGAGGAGGTGCGGGGGCGTTGTGTTTGGTGGAGCTGCAGGAGAAAAGAGAAAGGAAGAGAAGACCGGATAAGGGATGGGGAAGAAATGATTGCATCAATATTTTCATCTAAAAAAGCCATATAAGGGTAATCACATTGACCAGCATAGACGATGGTTTGAATATTTTTGTAGCAATAACGGCGTCCAAAACTCCCGTCAAAAAACCCGTGCACTTGTTCTTCATCTTGTATATCATCTTTTTTGGCAAAATTTGACGACGTTATACCCAAACAAACTTAAGAATTGGCATTTGGGTATAGAAAAGGGAAATCATGGTATGAAGGAGGCATTGCATTATGCTAAGCAGCACGAAATCTTTCATCGACTCCATTTCCCTCAGGATGAGCAGCTTTTTCTGAAACTTGCGGAGAAAGGGCAGGCGCCGAAAACCCTATTTATCGGATGCAGCGATTCCCGGGTGATTCCTGAGTTGATGACTGCGGCAAAACCCGGAGACTTTTTTGTGATTCGCCACGCGGGAAACTTTGTTCCGAGATATGATCCGACCCTTCGTTGGGATGGGATTGCAGCATCCATTGAATATGCAGTAAAGGTATTGAATGTCCATGACATCATCGTTTGCGGGCACTCCGATTGCGGTGCCATTAAGACTCTCCTTTCCGAGCATCAGCCTGTAGAATTACCCTTGATGCAAAACTGGTTAAAGCTCGCCGAAGAGGTAAAGAAATCAGTTGAAGAAACACATCGCGGCAGTCAAGAAAAGAAAAGAACAAGAGCGGAAAAAGTCTCTGTCATCTTTCAATTGCAACATCTCCTCACCTATCCCTGTATTCTAGAGCGTATGAAGAACAATGCGATCGCTCTCCATGGGTGGTATTTTACTATTCGCCATGCACAACTCGAATATTTTGATACGGAAACGGAGGAATTTATGCCATTATTAACGCAATCGTCGTGAGAATAACAGAGAGGGATAATGACTATACATGGAAGACAAGGAACACCCGCTTTCCAAGAATATTGGCATGGAGACCTCCCTCCTTTGCCATCAGTTGCCCCTCCTCCCATTCCTCATAGCAGCGATGAAGACGAAGAAAAATCGGATGAGCCTTTACATTCTTCTTCTCATCAAGTAAAGAAAAGCTTCTCATTACGTCTACAGCATTCTGATTTATCGACAATTCCCGATACTGACGAGCCCGTGCTTAAAGTGCCCCCGATACTCAATCCCACATTCCGCATGTTGTGCGGGCGATTTCTTCATCTTTTTAATTCTAAGTGGATTACAAAATCTCGATTGGTGACTACAGACCAAGCT
>JBAUVX010000409.1:0-4770 GCA_049583465.1 Waddliaceae bacterium
CTAAGGGAAATTCACATCGTTAATGGCTCTCTGTTTTAGAGAAGAAGGAAAGAATTTAAAGGGACAAAATCTTGGGGGAAAAATAGAAAAAAATTAAACGTCAAAAAATCCTTTTTGTCACACCCCAGGATGGAGCCTCAAAGTGCTGTATTCGGGCGTTATTACTCTGATGCCTCTATTCCAAAAATGTATGGACAGGCAGCTAGTGCAGCTCTTCTATGTTTACCAACAGAAAACACTCATGGGTATGAAATTATCCATCAAGACGTTATTTCTTGTTGTGCAGACCTAGTAGCTGGTTACATTCTTAACCCCACAGAATAAAAAGTGCGCCACGTTTAAATGGTGGCGATACAGCCAATTAAAGACTCTTGAAATGTTCCAATTTGTGACAGTGTCACCAAAAATCAGCTCAAATCAACTAAAAAAATGAGGGTAGAAGAGATGGATTTTTTCTGATCTACATTGTGATAGATGTTTGTCTGTTTTAGTTGATTATAGTAAGCTTAAGACTTAAAATCCCTTGGGTGGTAACACCCGTGCAGGTTCGAGTCCTGTTCCGAGCAAACTAAGACATAATGACTTAGGTTTGAGATGGTAAAACTTATTTTGAACCCAAGTCGATTTTGTCCAACCCCTGTCCAGCTTTTCTAACGCATAGGAGAATGTGGTAGTGGAAAATCATCTTTCAAAGATGAGTAGAATATCAAGGTTTTCTGAGTGTGAATCTTTAACCTTGAGGTGATAATATGGAACAAAGATTTCCAGTCGTACCACTTTATTTTTGCTAGTGTTTTTTTCAATAGAGGCGGATTTCCAAAAAGATATTTCAGAGCTTGTAACCTCATTTGGGGTTTCTCCAAAACGTTCTGCGCTAATCATCACCTGCCTTGAGAATGGAAGAAGATGGGTAAGCGGGAAGCATCGCTTAGATTTTCTTTATCCACCTGCATCAGCAGCTAAAATCCCTCATACATTGATAGCTCTTGAAGAATGGTATGCAAAGGAACCTGAAACACTATTTGAATGGGATGGTGAAGAGAGATTTTTGGATGTGTGGAATCAAGATCATACGCTCCAGTCCGCCTGCAAGTATTCAGTTGTCTGGGTATACCAGAGAATCACTCGAGAACTTGGACATGAAGTAATGTCATCATGGATTGATTCATGCAGTATGGAAATCGGTAGTGGAAGTTGATGACCCCAGGGATTCTCCAGTTTGGTTTATCTGGGAAGATGATAGTGTATGGATTTTTGGAACAAGTGAAGATAGCTTTGTCAGAAGACTGAAAGAAGAACCAAGATGTGCTCTTGGAATCGTAGAGAAAAACAGATAAAGGAAAATCTAGAATTCACAATTCATTATTTTACAGTTGGTTAGCGCGACTTCTAAGAATTCTTCCGAAAAAATACACAATGAAGATTTTGGGGAGTCTTTGATGAGTAAAAAATATCAATTCAGCTTCAGAGCTGTAAAGGAAAATGACCGATCTCTTGTACGCAGTTGGTTGGCAAAACCTCATGTGGCAAAGTGGTTTTATGGAGATGCTCTCGCAAACACATTGAAGGGAATAGATGAATTCATCAAAGGAGTGTCTGATACGAAGTACTGGCTTGCTTGCGATAGAGATAAGCCTTTTGCATTTTTGATAACATCACTGGTCAAAAAGCCCGAAGATGAGCTTTCGAAATGGTGTGTTGCCGAAGGGGCTGCTATCACATTGGATATGCTGATTGGTGAGGAAGAGTATTTGGGGAAGAAGCTTTCTCATATTATCATTAAAGAGTTTCTCTCAAGTGAATTTCTTGGAGTCGAAGAAGTCTTAATTGATCCTGAAGCATCTAACTCACGTGCAGTACATGTTTATGAGAAAGTGGGATTTCAAATTTTAGGTGAATTTATTCCCTCTCATAGCCCTCATCCTCATTATATGATGCGGTTAGATCGGTTAGAAAACACTCTTGGGCTCCCCCTCGAATATAGCAGCTTATCCAATTACTACGATCTCTTAAGTCAAGGAAATGGTGAGTCAACACATCTAGGCATAGAGAAAATCCTACGGGACAACAAAGCGAAAACGGTTTTGGACCTAACTTGTGGAACAGGTGCGCAGGTGCT
Organism: Waddliaceae bacterium; assembly: GCA_049583465.1. Classification (GTDB taxonomy): domain Bacteria; phylum Chlamydiota; class Chlamydiia; order Chlamydiales; family Waddliaceae; genus JBAUVX01. Next base: position 2,120 of record JBAUVX010000409.1, read on the forward strand.
TTGGTTAACCAGGAAAGGATTTCAAGTTGTGGGTTCAGACCAAAGTCATGAATTACTCAAAATTGCTTCAGAAAAAGCAAAAGATGCAGGCTTCTCTATATTTTTTCACCAAGCGGATATGCGTGAGGTTCGCTTAGGAAAATTCGATGCAGTGATTACAATCTTTAATGCCATTGGTCATTTAAATAAGGAAGATTTCGAAAAAGCACTGAAGAACATAAAAGAAAACCTCAGCCCTGGCGGGATTTACGTATTTGATATTTTTAATTTGGAGGCTTTAACTGAGGAAGCTGTGAGAAATTTGGCGATGGATATCAAGAAGTCTACCGATAATACGATCATTCGCCATATTCAAGAATCCATTCTTGATAGAGCTTCTGGTCTTCTTACATCATTCGATGAATTTTATATTCAGATGGGGGCAAAAGAACCTGTGATTATTAAAGAGAAGTTTAGCCTGCAGCTTTATACCGCCCATGAACTTAAGAGTATGCTTGCTAGGAACGGGTTTGAAATGGTTGGACAGTATGACTTAGATGGATCCCCATTTTCGAATTTGGAATCAGAGCGAATCTTGACAGTTGGAAGGAGGGCGGATGAATTATAGATTGATTGAAGCGCAAAAACAGCTTAAAGATAGCCTAGAACTATTAAAAACGATTTTTGGTCCCGACCTTTTAGGCGTTTATCTTTATGGTTCGTCCCTAGTAGGTGGCTTACAAAGATACAGTGACATCGACTTGCTTGTTGTTATCAACCGTAAAACCACTTCAAAGGAAAAAGCGGTCTTGATTGACAATTTTCTTCAAATCTCTGGCATCTACATGAAAAGTTCAAAATTGCCCCTAGAAGTGACCCTTGTTGAAAAGGCAGCGATTAACCCCTGGTGCTATCCTCCGCACGTTGATTTTCAATACGGGGAATGGTTGCGTACAGCTTTTGAAGAGGGAACCATTGAACCTTGCCAGACTAATGAAATGCCCGACCTTGCGCTCATCGTGACCCAAGTTTTATTAAAGAGCCAAACTTTATGGGGATCGGATCCCGAGCAGCTACTTTCGCGTGTACCATACCATGATTTTATAAATGCGATGCTTCATGATTTAGATAGGCTCTTTGCGGAAATTGAAAGTGATACTCGAAATGTTTTACTGACTTTCGCCAGAATTTGGAGCACTTTGGAAACCAGTGAAATAAGGCCAAAGCCAGCAGCGGCAGATTGGGCAATAAATCATTTAGCTAAAAATTATCAACCCGTGATGAAGCGAGCAAAATCGATTTGTATTGGGGAAGAAGATGAGCATTGGGATGATATCGAAAAACTCGTAAAGCCTTGTGCAGATTTTATGATGGGTAAAATACGCACTCAAGCTGCATTGATAGACTACGATGATCAAAGTAACGCAATAAAACTGGCTGTGGAACCATTAATTATCGTTCGCTCATATGAAGAACAAGATACTGAGGGATTAGCTAAAATTTATTATTACACAATCCATAATATCAACTGCCGAGATTATTCAAAAGAGCAATTGGATGTTTGGGCTCCTAAGACGAGCCTTCAGCCTGAAGGATGGCTGAAAAAATTTCAGAGAACTAAACCTTTTGTGGCGACAGCAAATGGGCAAGTCGTTGGATTTGTTGAGTTTGAGAGAAATGGACATATTGATTGTTTTTATTGTCACCACGATTGGATTGGAAAAGGTGTCGGATCGGCGTTATTAAAAGTGATTAATGAAAAAGCGCTGGAATACAATCTTGATAAAATCTTTGCAGAAGTAAGCATTACAGCAAAACCTTTCTTCGAAAGAAATGGATTCAAAGTAATCCGTGAACAGGAAGTAGAGAGGAAGGGTATTAAACTTATCAATTTCCAAATGGAAAAAGGATTTAGAGATGAGTGCTAGTAATGACGTATCGATCACTCAAATTTGTTTTCAGGATATAGACGGCTTGGTAGAGAATTTTTGCTTTCCTTGGGACACTCCAGAAAAAACACAAGAAAAATGGAAGCAATATTTTGAAGAGCATCAGAAAAAAATTCGTACGGTGGCGGTTGCAAAGCTTTATGATGAGATTGTAGGCTATGGCAGTCTTCTATACACATCTGAATATCCACTTTTTGCCGATGTACCTGAAATCAGTGACGTATGGATTCATGAAAAACATCGAGGAATGGGCTTAGGTACCGCAGTGATCCAATGGTTTGAAGCGCTAGCAAAGGAAAGGGGCTACAAAGAGGTTGGGATTGGAGTCGGACTTTATACCGATTACGGTGCTGCTCAAAAACTCTATGTGAAGCTTGGATACGTTCCTGACGGGAATGGCATAACATATCAATGCAAAAAAACCAATCCTGGAACTCCGTATCCACTAGATGATGATTTAATTTTATGGCTGAAAAAGCCCTTGAGATAAGAGGTAACGCCATGGGCGAATTGCGATTTTGCGATTTCGGTTGATAATGCGCAGGTACTAGTTTCACCACTCATTTAAAGCATGGTTGTTAGTGTAAAACAGTAGAGTAAGGCGCCGTAAGCAAATAAATGTTACGTTTATAAAATGAATTTGATACACTTCTTATCATGAATCAGATTGAAGCATCGCTTTCACATACATATCAACTACTTGCTCCTCATTTGAATGAACGA
>JBAUVX010000410.1:0-1839 GCA_049583465.1 Waddliaceae bacterium
GTAACATATATTACGGATGATGAAAGTTTTAAAGAAATTTTTGGAGGAGATAAAGCGAAATCGGCAGAGAAGTTTAAAAATTTTATCAAAGAAATAGGCGCTAATAATTTGGAAAAGTTAGTTGATAAACAGGTAACCTGGTCAACAAAAGAACAAGGAAGCCGAATTTTCGATATGAAATCTAAAAATTGGCTTAACAATGATAGTATGCAAAAAGTCGCTAATCAAGTGAGAACTGCATTTGAAAATGCAATCACAAAACCTCAACAAAAAGAACTCCATAAAGCCTTCAGTCAACCTCTAACGGATAAAGACCCCTTTGATGAGGATTTTGTTCCCCCAGAGGCCAAGCAATCATCTACTGCCGAAATGACAGAAGAAGAACAGGTAAGGTTGGGTGGACAGGAGATCTTAACTCCGACAAATATTGCTCCTACTCGGGAGCCTTCGTCGTCATCAGTAGAAGACGGGGTCTCTGTCTCTCAACAAAATCAAAAAGACATTGAGTTGGTAAAGGATATCTTTACTTCAGAGCTTGATCCTAAAAAACTGGAACAGCTTGAGAATGCATATGGAAATCTGGATCAAAAAACTCGCCTCAATAAAATAAAAGATACTTTAGAAACAATTTTAAGGGACGACAAAGACATTACTCCTGAGCAAAGAATTCGTTTGGAAAATGAATTTGTGAAAATATCAGTAATACAATTAGAAAATTTAGAACCAATAGGTGGTGGAGGTGGCGGCCATGGAGGTAATTTCACCGCAACCGTTCAGGTTCCAACGGCCACAACATCAAAAGGCGAAGAAGACAATAAAACCATCAAATTATTCTTGAAAACGCTGCCCGAAGTCAAGAAAGTGGAATACAAAGACAAGTTGGATCTTACCGAATTAAACAATTATAGAATGATCGAGACTGTAGATGATGATCCAGACCTCAAAGACGATTACCTACGATGTTTCGGAAAAGCCTCAAGAGAAGATGGTAAGAATCTTCTCGTTCTGCAAGCGCTTGAAGACAATGGCGATGGTCTCGACGTCAAAACCACCGGACGCATTCTTGACAACGAGGAAGTACAACAAACGAGAGGACATAAAAAATCTACCGGCACGACCACTCAGCAGACCCTCACCGAAATTGTTACCAAAGCTTCTCGCATCCAAGTCCAAAAAGGTGGCAAGAAAACACGAATGCTTTTAACTTTGGCTTGGCGAGGGGCAGTATTTAAAGCATGTATGCGGAAACAATTAGGCATTCGTTTTGGAAGACGGGCGGAAGATCCAAAACAAAAAGCCAGTATACAAAAGTACATTGATGCCTTAGATAAAGAAATAATAAAAATAAAGAGACGCCATCACGCTGGGGTTGGAGGCAGCCTGTTCTACTTAAAACTCAATGAGAAAGGCAAGGATCTGAGACCTCTAGATCCTGCTCATAACTACGTAGATCCAGACCTTAAACCGGATATAATAGATAAAGGTAAAAATAAAATAAAAATGGAATATATGCTAGACGACATCATACTAGATGGAAAAAGAAAGAATGAAAAAATCTACGATGCAAGAGTAAAAAGGATCTTTATTGGAGATGAAAAATTAACCCTAAAGGAAAGACGCCAAATATTTGAAAAGCAAAAACTGCATTCAGAGACGGCTTATAAAAATCAGAAAAAATATCTAGAGGATTTAAAACCTAAAGAAACAACTCTCCTTTCTTCTTTGAGAGAGAAAATACCAAGAAGAAAAAGAAAGTTTCGTGGCAAAGAACCTACATTTCCACCCCTTGGGTGAGCTTTTTTGGAATTAGCCCGTAAAGCTTCATAGCCGTCTCTCCGA
>JBAUVX010000411.1:0-9300 GCA_049583465.1 Waddliaceae bacterium
TGTTTAGGGCCCTGAGAGGGCACAATAACCTGTAACAAAATATGCCCTTGCGGTTTGTCTTGTAAAAGTCTTTGAACGTCCTCAAATAATTGAACTGCGGCAGCGGAAAATTGTTCTGCCAAATCCTGGCGTTCTGTACCAAGCTCAGAGATGAATAAGTGTGGAGCTTGATTTTGCAACTCTTGACTAATGATGTGCTTGAACCCGCACAAGTAAACCCGATAATCACGATACTCAGGGAGCTTTTGCTTCTCATTGAGAGGCTTTTCTCGCCAAATGGATTTTACCGCTAACGTACCGGTTGCAGGAACTTGAATTATACTCTCACTCTCTTCTGCGGATATGTGGGAGGAAAATTCTCTCATTGCAATACAAACGGTATCGGAATGCTCACTCTGTTCTATCCAATAACGTTCTTTAGCAAAGGGATAGGTAGGCACCCTAATGCGCTGTGGTTTGTTGTCGCCGTAAAGTTTATCCCAATCGACGATGTGACCTTTTACCCAAAGATCGAGAAGTTTGTCTTCTTCTCCTTTGCTGATCCAAGCCTTTATTGCTTTTTGCACATCCTCATTACCGGTAAATGCTGTTAAACTCTCTTTCTTTCGTTTGATTTTTCCGTAATAGATCTTTTCAATATTCTCTTTTTCATCAAGGAATGCCTGCAATTTTTCTTGAAGCTCCGGTGCTGAGCAAACAATCAGCCCCAAGCGCTCTTCCATTGCTTCCCTGCCTACCTGGAGTGTGTAGGCAAGATCGACAAGATTGATCGCAGGCTTGATTGTTTTATCCTTAGAAATTTGAGAAGCTTCTAATACATTTGGTTCACTGAATTGCTGAATAAAATTCAGCAAACTTTTGACGTATTCGTGTAAACGGTCTTTGTTTCTTGCTGAGAGAACAATAATCACAGGGCTTGATAGACGAATGGGAATGTCTTCTCTAGACTTCTTTCCTCCTTTGGGGATGTAGTCTTCAACGATGACATGAGCATTTGTTCCGCCAAAACCAAATGAGCTAACCCCGGCTCTTCTCAACAATTGTCCCTCTTTTTTCCCATTTACAGGATCCCAATGCTGAGTTGTTTGATTAAGATAAAAAGGTGTCTCATCGAGTTGAATATAGGGATTGATTTCTTCAAAGTGATAGCTCCCTGGAATCGATTGATGTTGAAATGAAGCGAGAATTTTTAATAACCCGGCAATGCCGGAGGCAGATTCCAAGTGTCCGATAATAGGTTTCACACTCCCGATGCCACAGTGGTGAGTAGGTAATTTCTCCTGATCATACTCTTGCATCTTGTTAAAAGCAGTTTGTAGTCCTTGTATCTCAATAGGGTCTCCAAGTTCTGTTCCTGTTCCATGGGTTTCGATGTAAGTAACAGTATAAGGAGAACAGTTTGCTTGTTGATAAGCGTTAATAATCAGTGCCGATTGTGCTTGTGGATTAGGTGCAGTCAGTGAGTTTGCATGTCCGCCATGATTAATGGCACTACCTCTGATTACACCATAAATACTATCCTTGTCCTTCTCAGCAAGCTCCAGATCCTTAAGGAGTATCAATCCTGCACCTTCACCACGAATATAACCATCAGCATTTTTGTCAAATGTTCGACACGCACCTTGCTTAGACAACATGCCCGCATGAGAAAATAGTATGGAATTTGTTGGTGAACAGATAATGTTCACTCCTCCAGCCAATGCATACTGGCACTTTCCTGTCAATATACTTTCAGCAGCTTCATGTACTGCCACTAGCGAACTCGAACAAGCGGTATCAATGGGTTGACTTGGTCCATGGAAATCGTAATAAAACGATAGCCTATTGGTCAAAATCGATAAAAAAGTGCCTGTAAGAATTTGGGTTGAGCTCTCTTTAGCTTTAGCAAGTAATTCACGATAATCATAGTGACAAATGCCAACGAAAACCCCCGTAGGAGTTCCTTTTAATTTTTCAGCTCGATAACCTGCATTTTCGATCACCTCCCAGCTCAACTCGAGTATGATCCGCTGTTGAGGATCCATTAATTGAGCTTCTGCAGGTGAAATTGAAAAAAAATCAGCATCAAAACAATCAATGTGCTCCAAGAGTCCTGCTTTAAAAGCTCCTTGGTTTTGATTTGTTCGTTTAAAGTGATGAGGCCATTCAAATCGAGAAGGAGGAATATCCTGAATCACACAACGGGGACTCTCTAGTAATTTCCAGTACTCTTCTAAGTTAGTGACACCACCTGGAAATCTACAAGCAACACCAATAATGGCCACACCTTTCTTTGATGGCTGATTTTCTGCCTGTAGTTTTTGTTTTAATGCTTTTTTTTCTTGAGGGGACAGCTTTTCTAATTTTTTTTTTAGCTGCATCATTCAGAGAGTCCCTCCAGCAGGGCATAGATTTCTTCTTGGGAATACTGTTTAATTTCTTCCAGAAGCTCTTCTAATGGCATATTTTCATTTTTAGCCGTTGAGGCCTTAATTCCAATCATGGGAGCAATATGATGCGCTATCGAATGAATAGTAGGATAGTGCCATATCAAAGTTGGCAATAGATTAATCGTAAACTGCTCACTAATTGATGCGATCATACTCATCGCCTGAATGGAATCCATCCCCTGCATCCCTAAGTTCACGTCATTATCTATCGTATGTCCCAATAATGTACTTGCTGTTTGGGTGAGCCATTGCTCTAAAGAGAAAATATCGGTGATCGCCGTTGCGTTAGAGTAATTCTTCTGAGGAAATTGTCCCTTTTCTTGCTGGGGTTCTATCTGTAACAAAGAATCTTCTAGATGCGCTAGAAATTTGGCAGCATCATACCCATTGATAACTAAATGATTAAAAGAAAGGGACAGATTCACTATTCGTTTCCCATCAGCTAGGGATTGGATGCCTCCGATAAATAGAGTAGCAATAGCTGGAGCTACCAAGATAGGCGTTGCCGATACAATCGAACCCTTGCCTAAGTAGGAAAGAACGATTTGAATAGATTCATCTGCCTGATCTCGTCCTTGCATTGCCTGTTCTACCTTGTGAGAAAAGACTTTTATAAATTCATTCATAGTTAAAGTGTTAGCTTTACTAATCTTCGCTGTCATCAGTTCATTATCGGCACTATGCACAGCTATTCCAAGATTAACATCTTGATATTGTTTAATCGCATTCCCTCCGGAATAAGTAGAGCGAAACTGGGGAAAATCTTGAGCAGCCTTCACAACATAGTAAGCGAGTAACTGGAATTCAGAGACAAATTGACCTACAGTCGATTGATGAAGAGTTTCATTCAATAAGGGTAATAGGCTGGCGAAGCGACTGACATCTAAATTGGCAGTAACAGTCGCTTGGACCACCTGTTCTTGGCTACGCTTGAACTGAAAAATCAGGTTTTGTTGTGCAGAACTCAGTTCTCTCGTCACAAACTCAGACGATTGTCCACCTTTGGCTTCCAAGTAAGCATCGACATCGCTTGGCAGCAATTTACGACCATTGGCAGCGACAATATTCACCAAGTCTTCAGGCAAAATGCTTAACGATTTAGCATAAGCTCGAGTTCTAGGAGGAATAGTGGGTTTGAGCTTATCGACCGTTTGTACCTTGCTCTCCAAGTGATGTTGCTGGTTTTCAATCTGCTCATTGTTATTCTCATCCGGTAGGGTAGTTTCTATCATAGCAACAAGACTATCGAGTGCAACAACATCACCTTCATTGACTAACCATTTGACCAATTTTCCTGAATATGGGGATTCAATCTCTGTTGTTGCTTTGTCTGTTTGCATCGTATAGATGACTGCATCTTTTTCAATTTGTTCCCCTTCTCTTTTTAGCAAATGAATAATTTTCACTTCCTGCAGCCCCTCCCCCATAGTAGGCACTTTAATAGGCAGTGTTTTCATTTGCGTCACTCCATGACTAGTTGAATAGCTTGCAAGACTTTGTTAGCATCGGGTAATACTTGGTATTCCATTTTGGGTTGAAAGGGAATATGAACATGTTTCCTGGCAACTAATTGAGGTGGCGACAATAAATAGTCAAACGAGTCTTTGTACGATGTTACCCTCTGAATGATTGAGCCACCAAAACCACAAATGGGTTTATCTTCGTGCACAACGATCAATCGTCCTGTTTTTTTCAAAGATAAACTAATCGTCTCCATATCACACGGGACTAACGTTCTTAGGTCGATAATTTCTATACTCACCGTACCTTTTAACTGCTCTGCAGCTTCGGTAATAATTTCTATACTATTACCCCAACCGACAATTGTTACATCCTTTCCTTCTTGACGGACTCTAGCTTTTCCCCAAGGAACTGTTGCGAGCTTACTTATTGCCATTCTTTTTCGCATCAGATGTTTAGGGATCAAAATAAAGGAGGGGTCGGGATCTTGGAATGCGCTCCAAAACAAACCAGCGACATCACTTGGCGTGCTAGGAACGGCTACTCGGAGCCCCGGCAGATAAGCCAGCAATGCTTCGTAGCATTCACTATGCCATATTCCTCCTCCAGGTAAATAAGCACCATAAGGTGCATACACGATCATCGGACAACTCCACTCACCATTCGTTCGCCAACGCAATGAAGAGACTTGATTAATAATCTGATTTAAAGCAGGACCGATGAAATCGATGAATTGGAGTTCAAAAACAGGCTTCCATCCTGTACTAGCAAGTCCAACAGCCGCACCTATAATGGTTGCCTCGGCTAAAGGTGCATTACACACCCTATCTTTAAATATCGAGCTAAGGCCTTTAGTGAATCCAAATACCCCTCCTTTAGGATCTTCAATATCTTCACCAAGCATGAGAAGATTTGAGTAAGTCTTCAACCCTTCTAATAAGACTTGATTGATTGCCTCAACCATTGTCGGAGCCTCTTTAAGTCTAATGGGTGGCAAAGATTGGTGAACAACCGACTCTCCATAAAGATGTTCTTGTAAAAAAGGGGTATTATGCTCAACGGCCACGGACTCATATGTCTCATCAATTATACTCTTCACATGATTCTGAATATTTTGAATTTCTGTTTTGGATAATAGATTTTTGTCTAGGCATTGAGTTGCAAATTTCTCGATGGGATCGACCATGTTTGCAAGCTCCTCTTGGGAACGATACACCCGCTGATCATCTGAACTGCTATGAGAGTCTAGACGGTCCATTTCTATCCATAAGATAGCCGGACATCTTTTCTCTCTCACTTGAGAAATCATCCGTTCTGCGACATGATAAATATCAAATGCATCACGACCATTTACATGTTCATATAAGTGTGGTTGAAAAAGGCCAAATCGGAAAGGATTTTCTTTTTTTGTTGATGTGCTGATACCATATAAATTATCTGAGACCAGAAATAGAACCGGTAATTGTTTAGCGATTGCAAAACACACCGCTTCATAAAATTCTCCTTGTCGCACAGCAGAATCCCCTATGCCACAAATAACGACATCTTCACGATCAGATAATTGAATTCCCCAAGCTGCCCCAACAGCAGGCAGGCACTGCGAACCTGTCGGTGATGCTACAGAAAAAATACTGTTTTTCTTATCCGATAGATGAGCCGACATGTTTTTACCGGGAGACGAATGGTTAACGTTTCCTAGAAAATACCTGCAAATGAGCTCATGCGATGTCCCTTTAGCTAACACTAGGGCAACATCTCGATAATGCATGAAGACAAGATCGGATTGTCTAAGGTGTAGTCCAACTGCCGCAAGCGCCTCATGCCCTAGTGATGAAATATGAAACCATGCTTTGCCTTGTCGCACCATCCGTGCTGCTTTCAAATCTCCTTCTCTAGACAAGTACATATAGTGAAGGATTTTTGTGACATGTTCATTATCAATCTGATATTTTTCTGAATTTATCGGTGAAGACTGTCTTCTTTGAAAAGAATCAGTGGCTGTCATTTAATCCTCTTTAAATCAACAGAAACTTAAAAACTTTAGTTAGAATCCGGATGCAAGCGCTGTTTTTTTCCTCGTATTAAAACATTTTTATATATCGTTTTAATTTATGAGACACTTTTGGACGTTCTTTTACTTTAAGTAGGCATCCCACGACATTGCTTAAGCTTTCTTTCACATCTGGATGTTCAATACCTAAAGCTTTCTCCATGATTGCAAACACTTCTTCATATCGTTCGCAAGCCTCTTCATATCTTCCTAAAAGATTCAGATAACTCCCGATGTTTTTCAAGCAATCAGCAGTCTCGAGTTGTTCATTGCCTCGAACTTTCCTAGTGATTGCAAGTTCTTCTTCAAATCGTTCAAGAGCCTCTTTGGTCCTCCCTAAGTTATGCAGGCAATGCCCTGTATTATACAAGCTACTTGCAACATAAATGTGTTCATTACCTAGGACCTTTTTCCTGATTTCAAGAGCTTTTTCAGCATGTTCAAACGCTTTTTCAAAGTCTTCTAATACAAACCAGCACTCCCCGATCTTACTTAAACAATCAGCCACATTAAGATCTTCATTGCCTTGAGCTTTCCTTAAAATTGGTAGGGCTTTTTCAAAGTGCCTAAGCGATTCTTTATATCGCCCGAACTTAAAGAAGCACCGCCCTATATTTAACAAAGTTTTTGCAGTTCGTGGGTGTTCATTCCCCAGGACTTCTCTTTTGATTGCAAGTACCTCATTAAATTGTTTTAGCGCCTCTTTATAACGACCTAGTGTAAACAAGTCATCACCGGTTTTTTCCAAACTTTCTAACGTACCAAGGTGTTCGTCACTAAAGGCTTTCTTCTCAACTAGTGCATCTTCATCCGGAGCTTCTGATACTATTTTGCCATCCTGTCTTTGTGTGATTTGATAAAAAGCAGCTTGATCTTCTTCGTTGAAGTTGTTTTGGGTTCTTTGGGCTCCAGCTGTCGGCAAAATTTGAAAATGGATAAGACTGGACAGGCTGCTTTCTAAATGTCTTAAGCTTCTCTGAGCAAAGCAATAAATACTCTTCCCCATTGCATTCACTTTTTCAACTGTTGGAGATAAAATGTGCTCACCTATGATATGTCCAATAGATTTCTCAGCTAGTCTTATTGAACCATCCTGTTCGTATAATCTATTCCCTTGAACTGAGTAGTCAAGTAAAGAACTTATGTTTGTTGTTGTGGAATGCAAGCTTCCGTTTTGTTGATGAAGTTCTCCAAATACCGGATCACTACTGTGACGCGTAATACTGTTGAAGTTATTTACAGGCAGGGTAAATAAAGAAGCCATTTACATCCTCCATTTTATCAAGTTATACCATGGGCAACTTCTTCCGTTCGAGCCAGGAGTCGCACATGTCGTTAAGAGAACTTTAAAGATGCACGTCTTTATACACAATCATAATTTGAGTCATATGAGGCTTTTGCCTTTCGAGTGCGGGTTTGATACGTCGGTTCTGAACGTTCTACTTTTTATAATTGACCGTTGGCTCTTTGAAATGATATGTTGTCAAGGGTTCAATTTTCTAGATCTAAACCATAGGAGATCTATGACAGAGGAATATCCACACAAAGGAATAACCTCTCAGGAGGCCTTTGAAAAGGACTTTTCCCCTTTAACACATGCACAGCAACGGATATGGCTTTTAGAGCAGCTCTTGCCTAACAAAACCTTACACAATATTCCTGTAATTTTGAAAATTGTTGGTAAGTTAGACTTAGGTATTCTACAAAAAATTCTAGTGTGTGTGATCAAAAAACATCGCTCACTCAGGTCTTTGTTTGTGACATCAGGCGAATCTGTTTTTCAAAAAACGCAAATCCCTTCTTTAATGGATTTCTCAATCCCATCTGTTGATTTACGGCATTTAAAATCGCATGAGGCAATCAAAGAACTCGATTGCCTCATCACAGAAGAAATTGAGCGCCCCTTTAATCTCACAGTGGGCCCGCTAATACGGGTCAAATTGGTAAAAACATCGAATAATGAGTCAGTTTTAGTCCTAATTACACACGCTATCATTTTTGATAGAGCCTCAGAAGAAATCCTCATTAAAGAGATCTCCGAAATCTATGAAAATGAGATGCATGGTAATGCGACACTCATTGAAGTTGTCGAAAAACCGCCTGAAGTGAATGAAAATATCAAGCAATTACATTACTGGCAGAAACAACTTAAAGAAGTACCGGATTTACTCCAACTTCCCATAACGAAAAATCGACCGGCCGAACCTTCTTTTCGCACCCATTTCCACACTTTCTATCTCTCCCAAAGCCTTCGCAATAGCTTGACACATACCCAGCTCCTCTCTACTCTGATGCTGCTGTTATATCGCTATAGCGGCCAAAAAGATATTGTAGTCGGCATCCCCGCTTCTCGGAGAATAAACCGGATTGGATGTTACGAAAATTTTCTAGCAATCAGAGCTTCATTCGATCATATTGAGACTTTTGATGATCTAGTATCCTCTGTTCACGACACCTGTCAAAAAGCCAAAGAAAATCAAGATATTCCTTTTGAACTTTTGGTCGAAAAATTCAATATCAAGCGGGTTCCAAATAGACACCCAATCTTTCAAGTTGCATTAACAATCAATAGATCGAGTGAAACCTTGAATGCCTCTGGTATAAAAATCGAACGCATGGAGCCTTCAGTTTTTAAAAGCGATCTTGATTTAACTCTTTCTATCTCCTACATGAAAAAGGGTTTAAAAGTTGATATTCGCTATTCCTCTGACCTTTTCGACCAGAAATTTGGTTTGAGATTTGAAAAGCATTTTAGAAACATCATCGATGCTAGATGTCATTCGCCGAGATTTTCGATTCGAAAATTAGACTTTCTCAGCCAAGAAGAAAGTCTCGAAATCCTCCAGGATTGGAACAAAACAAACGTTCCTTATTTCCCACTAAACAAGACAATTCACCAGCTTTTTGAAGAACAAGTTGAGAGAACACCAAAAGCTCCTGCCGTATATTTTAACGATATACAGATGACGTATCGTGAATTTAATAACAGGTCAAATCAGCTAGCACACTTTTTGATCAATCAGCACAAAATTCAACCTGAAGACCTTGTTGCTCTCTGTCTAGAAAGAGGGGAACATATGCTCATTGCCATTCAAGGCATTTTAAAAGCGGGGGGTGCATATGTCCCCATAGACCCCAATTTTCCTATAGATCGAATCCAATATATCCTTGAGGACACGCAATCACCCATTATAATCACACAAGAGTCTTATTGCCATTTTTTTGACAAGAATAAAAGCTTATGCATTGACTCTCTTGTCACGCAAGAGCGGCTTTTGTGCGAGTCTCTTGAGAATCCCAAGGTCACTATCAAAAGCGATAATGCGGCTTATATTTTATACACATCAGGAACCTCTGGAC
>JBAUVX010000412.1:0-11146 GCA_049583465.1 Waddliaceae bacterium
TGAAGACTATCTAAGGTGAAATTGAAGTGATTTAGTGACCGAAAATTTCTCTAGGGAAGTGAACAAGGCCAGGATTTCAAGACAAATCGGTATTCCACTTACCAGATCCGGAAGACAAAGAAAGATAGGAGCTTTTATAGAAAGGCTTTTTCTTTCTTTTTTCTTACGATGATGCTCGTTTTAGTCGTGCATTTTTTTCAGGTTAGACTCTTTTGACCTTCTCGAGCGTTCACTTGTAGCAGATAGCTCTTGAACCTGCTTCAAAGGTTTGACGCCGACTGGCAGCGCTTTTTCAATATGCAAAGATGTCCCGGACTTTTCTAGCAGAGACTGGAGACGGGAAAACTCTGAGCACCAAATAGTTTCCCTATCACGATCTTGAGAGGCTTTAGAGACATTGGAAGTCTGTTCGAAGGACACAAGCTGAACTTGAACTCTTTCGGCATCCTCAACAGCTCCTAGCTCGACGCCATACCCTTTTTCGTTAGGCTTTCTAACAACTATGCGCCCATTTTCTGCCCAAGCCGTGGCCATATTTTCTCGCACCTCATATCCCAGCTCAGACAATCCTTTAAGAATCGCTGCTCTTCTTGACTCCCCTGCCATGGCCTTTGTTTCGTCTTTAATCAAGGCGAGTCCCTCGTCATAGAGAGACTTACTCGAAGAGGTATCTTCAGAATCAATAGCTTTTGTGAGTAGGGATTCAAGGTCTTTAGCTTTCTTGGATTTGAGTCTATGCAGTTCACTTCGGATCTCTCTCATCGAAGAGATTGCTTTCTCTTTGGCTTTTCTTTTATTGGAGTGAGCGACCAGATCCAGAATTAGAGAATCAGTTAAGAGAGATTTCCTATTAGCTGATAATTCCTTGGAGATTGAGGCAATACGATCCAAGAAAGGTTTGACCGACGATTTATCTTCAGTTGCTTCCAACTCCGCTATCAACCTATCCAATCGATGATCTTTTTCTAAAGATTTGGCATCCTCGTTGTGGACTTTCCAATCTGCAAGCGTTTGAAGTTTCTCCCCTTCTGCCAGTTTCTTAGAGAGCTCTTTTTGTAAAGGAGTCATGCTCTTTTGATCGGATGAGCTCATGGTGTATTCGGTTAGTATGCGACTTAACGTCGCGTTCATCGAAGCTAATTCTTCTTCGGTGGCAGTGAGGGATGATGATGCGATGTCTAAGAGAGCTTCAGGGATTTGTCGCTGGATGGATTTAAATGTTGAAATAAGGGTTTCTGCAGAATATTGCAGACGTCTTCTCATGGTACGCTCTTGCTCTGCCTTTGCAATAGCTTCGTCTCGCATTCGATTCATGTCAGATTGGAGAAATGCCATTTCGACAGAACATTGTTTTTGTACGTCCAGAAACTGCTCTCGCTCGAACATTTTAATGACTGCAAAAAGCTTTTTTTCTACGACTTTCTCTTCTTCTGCTGTTAGGGCATCATGCCGAGCTGCATACTTACGCCATTGCTCAATCGCATCTTGGAAAGCATCGATTCGACCTCTGCAAATAGACATTACTTCTTGTTTGGTAACAACTCGCACAACTTTAGGGCCACTCATATTCTTTTATTCTCCCGAACCAGATTGAATAGGCTCTCCGGACAGCATAACTCCTAAAGCCTCTTCGAGCACCTGTTTTAAACGTTCCATTTCTTCTTTTCTTCGGTGATACCACGCATAGCTAGTCACTCTATGGACATACGGAATCTCCATGCGCAGGACTTTAGGACGCCAAACTTCACGAGCTCTTGCTGTTTCTAAAACAGGGTGACAATGAGCGTCGCATTCGATTCCAATTCCAAAGCGCTTTTTCTCTGGATCTTCTATCACAAAATCCAATCCAAAAGCATCATTTTCTTTGATTGCAGATGACTTTAGTCCAAGCCTTTTGATAAAGGCTGCGACTGACCGGGTAAAACCATCCTTGTTGAAATTTAAACTTCCCTGAGAAGAAGGATTTTCAGAAGCCATGCTATTGAGAGATTTTCGAGCAGCTTCTAAAGAACCGTCGCTGAGTTTAGAGGCATAGTCAAAGTAGGCTTGAAGGAAGTCCCTGGAATTTTTAGGACCCCGGTTCTTTGATAAGGCATCTGAGATTTCATTAATTGGCAAAGAAGTGATCAGGATAATTTTCTCTCTTGCTCTTGTGATCGCTACATTCAAGCGACGCTCTCCACCAGTTTGGCTGAGAAGACCAAATTGCCTTCTGAAAGTCCCCTGTTCGTCTCTTCCGAAAGTCGAACTGAAAATGATGACCTCTCTTTCGTCCCCTTGAACGTTTTCAACGTTTTTAACAAAGAAGCTCATGTCTTCTCCGCCTTGCTGACGCTCTCGCTCTTGACCCAACGCCTGTCGGAAAGAAGCATCTCGATCGGCCCGTTCGGCTAGAACGTCTTCTATGAGGTCCGCTTGCTTAGCATTGAAGGTCACGACGCCAATGCTGAGTCTTTCTGGTGAAGACCATCGCTCAGCTAGCAAGTCGACCACCCTTTCAGCCTCTTCTCTGTTGGTTTGGTTTGCATAGACACCATCGACTCTTATCACTTCAATAGGACGAATGTTCTGAATCACATTCACAGGGTGTCTGACCGGGACGCTGAGTTTATTGCCATAGAAAGCTGCGTTTGAAAAGGCGATGAGTTCGCGGTATTTTGAGCGATAGTGAATTTGTAGCATCGATCTCGGCAAAACGGTTTTGCCAAGAGTTAGCAAATCCGAACAATCTTTAATTTCTCTTCTGTTCCAGGTGTCTTCTAAAGCTTCTCTTTCTGCATCACTGATCATTTCGTCTAAGTCTTCATCCATAGAAGAGGACTCCTCATCGTCGCCAATTCGTTTCATGAAGACGCTAGTAGGAGGCATCTGTTTCTCATCGCCGCTAATGACGGTTCGCTTTGCTCGATAGAGAGTGGGAAGTGCATTTTCTATAGGAATCTGACTTGCCTCGTCAAAAATGATCACATCAAACATACCCGCTCTCAAAGGAAGCAATTGGCTTGCGGTATCTGGGTTCATGAGCCAAATCGGGCGGAGACGTCCAAGTCCCATATCCCAACCACGTTCAATGACCTCTCGAAGACGGCGAGCTCTCGGCCCTCTTAGACGAGTGATATCCTCCCAATCATCAGGAACTCTGACTCTTTCGATATCTATGTTGAAAGCCAGAAACTTCTGATTCAAGGCCCTCATTTTCGTGTTTGATTCGGCTAAGGTTTGGATTTTTCGAGAGAGTTCCTTTTGAGCAAGACGCAAAATCGGAAAGTTCTGCTCGATTCGGCCTTTCCAGGCAAGCCGTGCTTCACGTGCAACGATTCTTCGGATCACCTTTTCTAGTTCTTCTGCAGGGTATTCTCTCAATTCTTTGTCTTTTTCTCTAAGGGTGGCAAAAATTTTTAAGACTGCGGGTGAAAGATTGGGCGCTTGTAGGCGGAATTCTTGATAAGCAGGGAGAGAAGGTAATGCTTCAACCAAGAGCTGTAGATCGTAGAGGCTTGATCGATTATTCCGAATATTGGCTTGGTAAAGTTCAAGCAACTCTTCAGAGAAAAATTGAGAAAGTCTATCTAAAGCGTCGACACTCTGAGATCTAGTTTGGTGACGTTCAAAAGCTTTCCCATAGCGAGAGATGAGGTCTTGATATGCGGATCCGCCTGTTTTCGCTATTGGTTCGACTTCTTCTTGCCGAGGGCATTCATGAAGAGCTTGGATACCTTTTTGTGCTAGATATAGCTCCCCTATCATACGATCAACGATCACACGCAATTCTTTCAAAAATAAGAGTGTCGAGGTGGCTCGTTCGGGGTAGAGCAAGTCTGAAAGTTCTAAAGTTGTTTGTCGGAGAGGCCGTTGCATAAGCTCTAGAGCAGCTGCGCTCTGGAGTTGTTCTATTCTTTCATGGGTGGACTTTTCCTCGAGATCGGTGAGCACCTTTTGGACCCACTTGCAGTGCAGATAGCGTACAGGGTTGAGACGACCTAAAAAAGAGACGGGTGTGGTTGCACTTTTTGCCCACGCAAGCCATTTCCTTATAGTCGAGATGGGCAAGTGAACGAGGTGAGCGGACAACACCGAATCATGATCTTTTAAATTTAAAGCATTTAAGGATGATTTGAGCTCCTCGAGTCTTTGGATGAAGTCATTACCCTTAGACTGCCCATTTTTGTGGAATAGTTGGAACCACGATGAAATATTCTTCCAGTCTACTTTATTAAAGAGAGACTCGTGAGATTTAATCCACTCTTGGTGCGGAGATGGATCCTCTACATCGAAGCTTATTGTCGAATGTCTGACGGACTCGTCTCTCTTTTTCTCTTTATCGATGAAGTAAAAAAGAGAGTTTACGAATTCTCCCACCAAAGCAGAATCGGGAGAGAAGACATTCAGTTTTTCTAATGGGTTTCCTTCAAAACAGGATTCAAGCCAAACTCCTCCGATTGGTGAACAAGTTTCTTCGAGCGCTGTGAGCTGTTTTTGGTCGAGATCTTTTAAAAGTCTTCTTAGGGAAGGGACATCAATCAGTTTGATTTCTTGATCTTCTAGGTCGATTAACTGGCCTAAAAGGATGCGATAACTTAGTCCTGTCGCTTCATCAATTGTGTGAATCGCTGCATGATGCGCATCAATTTCCTTTTCCAGTTTTTCGATCTTTTCAGCGTGCTCTTCGCGCTCTCGCTCTACGTTTTCCGCACGGTAAGCTCTCATAGCTTGCACAACCCCTTCAACTTGGATTCGAAGATTTTGGATGACAGAGGTGCGGTCTTTATTGACGTGAGTGATGTAGAAGTAACGGTCTTTAAGCCCTTCTGCATCCAATCTTTTTGCGAGAACTTCTAGAGCTGCAGATTTTTGGCAAACGACGAGCACTGTTTGATTACGACCAATACAATCCCCAATAATATTTACGATCGTTTGGCTCTTTCCGGTTCCTGGAGGCCCTTCAATGAGTAATCCAGGAGCTTGCCTTGCGCGGAACACAGCCTTTTCTTGCGAAGGGTCACTCTCCATCGTGAAGAAACGCTCTTTTTCGGGAATCGAAGAGAGAACGGGTGTGGCAATAGGATCTTTGTTCACTCGCAACGCCGTTTCTAGTCCTGTTCCCACAGGAGATTCTTTTCTCATTTGGCGAAGGTCTTCCCCTATAGCTTGTCCCATGAATTCAGCATGGAAGAGGACTGCCGAGCAGACCACTTGTCTAATACCGGCTTTCACTTTGTAAGTACTATCCGGCAGAACGCATAGAGCCCTTTCCCTCTGATCTGCTAAAGATCCGAAAGCATCGATCACATCTCCAATTCGGATTGCCGATCTTCCCAATAATTCTTTTGCTATTTCAGCCCATCTCTTTGTTTCTTCAGGACCAATCAGACCAGTAAGAGCCGGATTTACGCGTACCTCTTCTCTATCGCGGTCAAAAAGAATGGAGACTCGATCTCTATTCTCCATATCAATTTTGATAGGCCAAAGCAAAATCGGGGCAATCCTTGGCTTTTTTTCTGTGATCTCCGCTCGACTATCTTTCATAACAAGGAATGGAAATCCAAGATAGAGGCTATCGATGCCCGTGTCTCTCTTGTAAGTTCTTGCATGGCTGACTAGGTGGCGCAGCTTCCTCTCAAGGTCGGAGTCGTCTTCGAACGCTGCTCGATCGATTCCTACAGGAGCTTCTACTCTACTGATCAGATGCTCCAGAATAGAGGTGGCTGTTGGTTTTTTCCCGGAAACTCTTGCTAGGTCGATTCGTGAGCTCGACTTCCCAATCAGCATTCTGACAAGAGGGCCTCTTTGTGCTAGACTTGCCGTTCGCTTTTCAAAAAACTCAAGGATCGTGGAGGCATATTGCTGGCGAGGAGGTTCTTTCCATGACTCTTTGGGAATTGATAGAAGCACTAAGGCGCGAGGCAATGAGATTCTGCGCTCAATTCTAAAATCATTGGCCCATTCATCTACACGGGCGATTCCGCACCGGGAATAGTTTGCCGTTCTCTCTTCGATTTCTCGATAAAGATCCCTTCTTGATACCTCAAACCATTCTCTTGCAGCCGTATCTTCATAGCTAGAGACTTCCGCTTGCGTGGCAACCTCTTTTGCCTGACTGAGGATTTGTTCAAGAGGTTGGTACTGCTGAATGGAAGCTCCTAAAAGAACCATCAATTCTTCATCGGTGATCTTTTGGCGATCCATTAACGAGTTTAGACCCCCATGATCCGATCCTGGGTAGAGATGTCGATGCATGCTCCATTGCCGCTCTAGGTTTGGACGTGATGAAGCCAAAGCTAGGAGTCTGAAACTTTCTTCATTGAGTTCAATTTTGAGAGCCTTAGCCCTTTCCCGTGCTCGTGTCTCACGATCATGAAGATCGCAAAGATGCCTCTCCCTATTCATTTGGCGGAGGTGTCCCATGAGCGGGCCTGTGATAAGATCGTATCCTTGCACTGGATTTTGAAGCATCCACGATGAGGTTATGATTTCCCCTTGATAAATCAGCGGTAAACTTGGATTCATCCACATCAGCGCTAAGGCATGTCTAAAGTCTTCATGGAGTGAGTCTATGGACGTGGCGAGCCGAACCCCTGCTACGACCTTGGGATCAGCCTTCCTATCTTCTAACCAAGTAGCTATGACACCTCGCAAGAGAAGCTCTTTTGCTTGTTTCCAATTCGAAGCTTCAGCTGCTATTAAGGCATATGCTTTAGGACAGGTATAGGAAAGGTCTTTAAACTCTAAAGCAGGTCCGCTCTTATTCTCTTCCTGTTTTGTATCAGAAGGCGCCTCTACCGACTCCCCTGCTAACCAACTTTGCACCTGTGTCCACTGCCAGCGCTGATCGGGATCTCTTGCTAACAGGCCTCGAAGCAAAAGATGGATGGAAGGATCGATGCCTTTAGGAAGAGAGATATCCCGAGTTACTACATGGATCCGAAACGCTTTTTCATTAATGCCTTCAAAACACGAACCATTTGTAATGAGCTGCAGAATGATCATCCCTAAGCTCCACCAATCGGACGCCACACTAATGCCTCCGGCGATCACTTCTGGTGCTGTATAACGAGCTGAAATCGGCTGTTTCACTGTGTCAAGATCAAAAGTAGAAAGACGACTGTATTGAAAGCCGCTCAACATCAAATTCAGATTCTCTTGATTTGAAATGAAGATGTTTTCAGGTCGAAGATTTCCATGCCGCAAACCATTTTCGGATAGAGAAGACAGAATTCTCCCCATCGACTTTGCAATTTGTTGGATAGTCGGTAAATCCATAAAGGGAGATTGAAGATCAAGAATATGAGGATGTGAGATAAAATCTGTAACTTCATACCGTCTGCATTCCCATATTCCATGCGCTAAAAGCTCTGGGATGTAGTCTTTTGGCAAACGTTTTAAAATTTCATAAATGCCAGGCTCTGGATGTGCATCAAGAAGATACAAAGTCAGGTTTGCTCTATGTCCATGTCTTTCAACGAGGAACCTTTCAAAAGGTTCATTGGTAGTTTCCAGTCGGTCGATGACAGTCCATCCATCGATGACTGTTTCCTTGTCTTGAGGTACTGACTCCTGATTGATGGGGATAGATTCTGTCGCAACAGTTGCCCCGCATTTAAAACACATCTCATCATCAGGATCCAGGGGATGGCCATTAGAGCAAAGGCGCGGCGATGTTGAATTTGGAGTTTCAGGGGTTAGGTCAGCCTGACCAGGGAGTCTTAAGGGCTCTTGTGTGAGATCCCATGTGCAGTTTCCGCAGAGCACCTCTTCGGCGGAGCGCTCTTCTCTACAACCTGGGCACTTACGGACATGGAGTTTCATAAATCTTCCTCTTGGTAGTGCGTTCGTCCTGTGTGGTTACGGCAAGATGGCCCTCTTTTGCTAAGACAGTCTTCAGGCGTCGCATATCATCGCGCCTGGGAATACCAGCAAGCCAAATGGCTCCGGCTTCATCAAACATAATATCAAAAGTCTTATCCGATGACTTAAGGGCTCGATCGAAAGGACGGAATCGTATTTCTCCTAGAGGAGTAAGACAATGGAGTCGTTGGTTATCACTTCCGCGCAAGGCAAGAGTTTGGGAGGAATTTTCATCGTATGGGTCTGAGATCAAAGCATCGATGGTCCCCCGGCATTTTTCAACGATAAGGGAAATCTTCTCAAAAGGATGCCCACTATAGACGAGAATATCGATGTTCGTTTGGGAACGAATTTGGGTCAAAATATGGATTAGTGCTTCTGGTTGATCGAAGGGTTCTCCTCCAGAAATCGTAATCCCCTCCGCTTCCTGTAGCCAAGGAGTGATTACATTCATGATCTCATCGACAGATACCCCGCCTTTTCCAGTTCCCCATGTGTCGGCTGAGACACATCCCTTACAACGAATGGAACATCCTTGAAACCAAATTCCAATACGGCGACCTGGCCCCAATGTTGTCACCGGGAAATGGATTCTGGAAAGGTAGAGCATCATAATGTCGCACTCTCCGCGGCTAGCCTAAGCTTCGTGATCTTCCCCGTTTCAACAAAGCGAATAGAAAGACGACTACCTGTTTCAATGTTCTCATCGAAGAGGGCTCGAGAAAGAGGATTGACTAGGTGGGTTTCAATTTTATTTCGAATCCCTCTTCCTCCGTTCGACAGATCTTTTAAACAGAGCTCTCTCAGGGTTTGCAGGGCCAATGGATCGATCGAGATATCGATGTTTTGAGATCCTTTCAGATCTGATAGTACGCTATCTACCATGCTATTGAAGATTTGCTCGGCTATGTTTTCTCGGATGAAG
This sequence comes from Waddliaceae bacterium, assembly GCA_049583465.1. Classification (GTDB taxonomy): domain Bacteria; phylum Chlamydiota; class Chlamydiia; order Chlamydiales; family Waddliaceae; genus JBAUVX01. The sequence goes on from JBAUVX010000412.1 coordinate 8,771, forward strand.
TCGAATACGATGATATTGTCACCGATTCGGTTGAGGATTTCAGGTCGATTGAGGGTTAATTTAAAGTGTTTCTCGATCTCCTCTCGGATCCGTTTCTGGATGGTTTCAAATTGGTCCTCTGGGGAAACGGTCACTTTTCTCTCACCCGTGATATCGGTTTGATAGATGCCTAAGTTTGAGGTAAAGATAATGAATGCCTCGGTAAAATAGACCCTCTCTCCCCTGCCCGATGTCAACACTCCGTCATCTAAAATCTGGAGGAATTTATCGAGAATTCTTGGGTGGGCCTTCTCAATCTCATCAAACAGAACTACGCTAAAAGGTTTTTCTCGAATGGCATTCGTTAGTTCGCCTCCCATGTCATAGCCTACGTATCCTGGAGGCGCTCCGATCAAACGTTGGTCTGAATGCTCGGCGCTGAATTCCGACATGTCAAAGCGGATGTAAGCACTTTCATCGCCAAATAAAAGGCTCGTAATCGATTTAGCCAACTCTGTTTTCCCAACCCCTGTTGGACCTGCTAAGAATGCGACGCCTCGAGGGCGACTGCCACGTCGAGGAGCTCCCACTCCAGTCACTGCGCGCTTAATGATATCGAGCATATGAGCGACCGCATGATCCTGTCCCTTGACCCTTTCCATAATAAAATTCTGTCCGTCGCGAATCTTTCTTCGGTCTAGCTTTTGCCAGGGATCTTCTGAAACACCTACTTTATAGCGGCGCACAGCTTCCCCAATCTTGGCATACCCTAATTTCTCCTCGCGGCAGAGCTGGCCAATTAACATGAGATCGACGAGAAGGAGTCCTTCGGTATTGTCTACAAAACTCTGAACGGCAGCATCTTTTAGCTGGGAAGAAGCTTCCTTCGTCCCATCAAGAGATTGAATTAAGGAAGTTGCCAGAACTCGACGCATCTGATGATCAGGATTTGGAATGGATATATGGCGAACCTTGGAGTTATCAAGAGTAAACCAGGCTGGCATGTCTCCTTCTTTTTCTACGATCCATAGGACGGTGTTGAAAAAAGGTTTAGACGGTGTTCCGTGAGCGCGAACGCGTGCTTCTTGGGATCGAATAAGCGCCCGTGTGAAAAGACGATGCTCAGTATCGTTGAGATCGTTTTGGTGAATGATCAGCCGGGATGCGAAATCGACGATCAAAGCTATAGGCTCCCCTTTCCACGCAATGAGCTGTTCTAGGACCTGCTCGAAAAGATCTAGACCAGCTGGAGCGCACCCATTGACCGGCTGAAGACCCAATTGCTTCATGATGTTCTCCGCAGCTTCATGACCTGCTTGAGTAGACATTGGATCGATTATCTTAAATCCATTGATGAAGTCATAACTCAGAACATGAGAATAACCATATTGTCGAAGCTCGGCGTTTAAGCAGGAAGTGAGAGAACACACAACAGCGCCGCTCGACTTATCTTCTGTTTGTAGGTCACGCACATTCCCGGAAAGAACGAACTGACTTTTCAATGGCAAAAATCGAAGAAGATCGCGCAGCCATTTTGATTTTCTAATTTCCAACTCTTTAACCATTTATATTTAAACTGATTTTTTACAAAATCAGGATACATTAATTATTAATAATTAACAAGTTACATTAATTTTTATTAATTTTTATGTTTTGTTTTTGCAAATAAAAAGTCTTTATTTGGAATAAAAGGTTTTTATCATTTTGATAAGATCGTCTCTTAAAAACGATTCAAAACCAAGAAGAGAAATCACAGATCATCGAAATGTAAAAATATTACTTTATAATCAATCAATATATCGATCATCCATTTTTTCTCCCTTAGCCAACGCGCGCATGAATCGAATCTCCTCAACAGATTCTTGTGTGTAAAAGCCGTGTTTTAAGGAGGCCTTTTTGCAAACTTTCAACCCTTTAGCTGTTTTAGGGCCGCCACCTGCCCCATGCATTCGACAAACACCCCATCCTTTGATGGCATAGTTTTTACACTGATTTCCGGATCGTTTTGACTTGGCTCTACACCTTTGCATGAGGACCCTCCTCATTTTTATAAAACGTCAATTACTTTTGCCGCCCGACGACAACTATCTTTGCCGGTTCAGGCACACTCTGCCGAGTGGTATCTTTAGCAAACAAACGTCTCACTAACCATCATTTGCAAGCTTCCGCAAGCTGTGGAAATGTTCATTTCCCTACGGCTCTGTTTTGCTATGCCAAAGGATTGGTATCGACGCCTACGGGAACTAAACATTCCCACAGCTCGGTGTTCACATTGTTCATTGTGTTTATAACTGCTTTAGCCTTCTTCAAAAACTTGCTAATGAAACAGTTATAAACACAATGAACAATGCAAACACCGGACGAAGAAGACAATTATTTTGAAAAAAATTAATAACT
>JBAUVX010000413.1:0-14893 GCA_049583465.1 Waddliaceae bacterium
TGAAGACTATCTAAGGTGAAATTGAAGTGATTTAGTGACCGAAAATTTCTCTAGGGAAGTGAACAAGGCCAAAAATTTAATGCGTTAGCCCTGAAATTGGAATGCGCCCGTTTGACATTTAAGTTGAGACTCAACTAAAGTCTTTGTTTCAATCTTCACAAGGATTTTTTGATATGCTAATCCATGAGATGTTTGAAGAACACGCCTCTAAATATCCGCTAAAAAGCGCTGTCATTTTCAACGAACAGACCCTTTCATTTTCTGAGCTTAATCAAAGGGCCAACCAACTCGCACATTTTTTACAAGCTCAAGGAATTCAACCTGAAAGTTTAGTCGCCATGTGCATCCCTCGTTCCCATGAACTCATTGTCGTTCTTTTGGCGATTTTGAAATCGGGCGGAGCGTACCTCCCCATTGACTCAGAGCTTCCGGAAGGTCGCTGTACATTTTTTTTAGAGGATTCATGCCAGCAGTTTCTTATCACGACAAAGAAACTACTACCGAAGTTTCATGCATACCTTGGCACTCTTTTGCTACTCGAAAATATAGAAGAGAAAATAGCTGAATTTCCGTCACATAATCCCGTTTCTTGCACCCAGGATGATCATTTGGCTTATGTGATCTACACTTCAGGTTCTTCAGGCAAACCTAAAGGCGTTTTAATTGAGCATAAAGGGATTGTAAATTTGGCTCTTGCTCAGGCCGAAATATTTGGGATTGATTCAGAATCACGAGTCGTTCAATTTGCATCTGTAAATTTTGATGCATCTGTTTCCGAATGGGCAACCGCGTTTTCACAAGGCGCTACTTTATGCATACCCAACATAGGACCCCTTTCCGTAACCGACGCATTGAATCAATTGTTGAAGAATGGAGGGTATACTGTCGCTACATTGCCTCCCAGTATGATTGCTCATCTTCCAGATGCGCTGATCGCTCCCCTGAAAACTTTAGTGGTAGCTGGCGAACCATGCAGCGATGAGATCATTCAAAAATGGCAAAATAAACTCCGATTAGTCAATGCATATGGACCTACCGAATGCACGGTTTGTGCAACAACTTTTGTGTATTTCCCTGGGACTAAGAAAAACACCATTGGCAAGGCGATTCGAAATACGAATGTTTATATTTTAGACGATGCTTTACAGCTCAGTGCTGCAGGAGAAGAAGGAGAGATTTATATCGAAGGGGTGAGTCTTTCAAGAGGCTACTTGAATAGACCTGAATTGACATTGGAAAGTTTTTTACCTAGCCCTTTCCAACAGGATTCAAAAATCTATAAAACAGGGGATAGAGCGCGGCAGCTGCCGTGCGGCAATATCGAATATTTGGGACGCAGAGATGCCCAAGTCAAAATCAATGGATATAGAATTGAATTAGGAGAAATCGAAAACGTGTTCAGAGAGCTGCCCTGGATTCGAGAGGTTGTTGCTATTGCTCATATGCAACAATCTGGAAATAAGCAACTTTTTTGTTTTTTCACGCTTCAGAAAGAACACCAATCGCTCCCGCCTCATGCGAATATTCCACTCTCCATAAAGAGTTACCTGATGCAGCATCTTCCGATCTACATGATTCCTCACTTTATGCTTCTTAGAGAATACATCCCTTTGACGATTCAAGGCAAAATTGATCGGGAGAGACTCATTCGAGAGGCGGTGAGAGATCGTTCAGATTCTGAAAATGGAGATCTACTCCTTGCGCCTCATGAACAAGACATCGCACACATTTGGGAAAATATTTTGAGCATAAAAAACATCAACAGGAAGGAGAATTTTTTTAATCTTGGAGGGAGTTCTGTCCTTTTAATCAGATTGCAAGAAGAAATGCAAATTCATTTTGGAATGAAATTTGAGATTTCTGATTTCTTTTTATATCCCAGCATACAATCTTTTGTCGGCTATGTTTTACAATGCATCAGAAAATCGACTCCTGTTGAGGAAGTGAAAAATCACTCTTCTAAGACTTCTCGTTTAGAACGAATCGCAGCACGGCGAATTAAGAGGTCTCAAACATGAAAGAGCAAGAAAAAAATCGTAGAACGGGATTCGAGATTGCCATTATTGGTATGGCATGTCGCTTTCCGCATGCAAGCAACCCCAAGGAATATTGGAGAAATCTTGTTGAAGGAAGAGAGTGTATTACAAAATTAAGTGATGAATCTTTGTCAAGAGAAGGGGTGTCCGATGATATCCTGAAAGATAAGAATTATATTAAATCTGCTTTTGTATTAAATAACATCAAACAATTTGATGCTGATTTCTTTGATGTTCCGCCGCAGGAAGCTTCCCTTACAGATCCTCAACAAAGACTTTTGATGGAATCGACATGGGAAGCGTTAGAGGACGCAGGGTATCATCCACATAATTATCCTGGTAAAATATCTATTTATGCAGGTTCTGGTATAAATACGTATTTGCATTCAAATTTGATTAAAATTGTTCCGAGTGTCACAGACTTAAATGTATATATTACGAATCATATTGATTCTATTGCCATGCGCATAGCCTATAAACTCAACCTGAAAGGGTCGGCAATGACAGTACAAACGGCCTGTTCTACTTCTCTGGCCGCTACGCATCTTGCTTGTCAATCCTTGCTTCTTGGGGAGGCCGAAATAGCCATTGCCGCTGCAGTCAAAATATCTGTTCCTCATCATGTTGGGTATTCATTCCAAGAGGGAGGGATTTTATCCAAGGATGGGCATTGTAGGCCTTTTGATATCAACGCCAGTGGGACAGTCATGGGAAATGGTGCTGGAGTTGTTGTGTTAAAGTTGCTCGATCAAGCCATTGAAGACAGAGATAACATCTATGCAGTTATCAAGGGTTCCGCAGTCAATAATGATGGCGGAGATAAAATGAATTATGTCAGTCCTGGCGTGCGTGGCCAAGTCGATGTGATTCGAACAGCCATTGAGAATGCAAAGATAGACCCTGCGACCCTCAGTTACATTGAGACCCATGGAACAGCAACGCTTCTCGGCGATGCCGTGGAAATTGCCTCTCTGACTCAAGCCATTGGAGAAAAGACGAGCAAAAAACAATTTTGCGCGATTGGATCTGTTAAATCCAATCTTGGACATCTTGATGTGGCGGCGGGGATGGCTTCTTTAATTAAAACTTCCTTGTCTTTAAAACATAAAATGATTCCTCCCTCAATCAATTTTAGTGAACCAAGCCAGAAAATTGACTTTCAAAACTCTCCTTTCTATGTAAATACTGTCTTAAAAACATGGGAACCTCAAGGATTTGTTCGGCGCGCGGGAATTAGTGGATTTGGGCTTGGAGGAACAAATGCTCATATCCTTCTCGAAGAGTTTGATGGGATTTTTGAAACAAAAAAAACGAAGGAATTATGGATGCTGCCTTTTGCGGCCAAAACAAAAGGGGCGCTGCATCTGATGATTCGGAATATGGCAGTATATTTGTCTGACAATCCAACAGTGGATATTGCTGATGTTGCATATACATTGGGAGTAGGGCGCAGCCATTTTTCTTATAGAAAGATCTTCCTTGCCAAAACTGTGGAAGAAGCCAGAGAGAAGCTCCATCACTATACCACATTCGAGATTCAAAATATAGGATCGCCTTCATCTCAGTGGGATGCTGATTACAATGAGATTCATTCGATCGCATCTCAATGGGAAAAAGGAGGCGATATCTGTTGGAAGACAATCTATCGTCATGAGAAATTGAGGCGCATCTCGCTTCCAACCTATCCTTTTCATCAGACTGAATATTGGATTGAAGCGCTTCCGGAAGAAAACAATACAGTATCGCATGGTGCAGAGGGAAAAGCCTCTGATCGATGCATCCCTTCCCAGGATGAAATAACGGGTCTGATTTGTGAATGGATGAAGAATATTTTGGGAGTTGAGGAAGTGAACCCAGATCACAATTTCTTTGAAATGGGAGGAGATTCTCTCTCTGCTATCAACTTAATTGCAAAAATTGGGGAAAAATTTGACGTATCCATCAACATGTCGGAAGTGTTTTCCGCTCCCACTCCGCAGATGCTGTCAGAAAGTATTGTCAAAAAATTGTGCGGTAAAGAACAGGAAACAAAACGTTTTGCTCTCTCCCATTCTGAGCAAAGATTTTGGTTGGCTGAGCAAATCACTACTAAGTCGAGCGCGTATTGCGTACCTGTAACTTTCAGGTTAAAGGGGCAATTGTCCATAGGAAAATTACAAAATGCATTGCAGCAGATCGTCGGTAGGCATGAATGCTTTCGTACGGCGTTCTCACTTGAAGAAGAATCTCCAGTTCGGTTTGTGAATGCCTCTGGACACATTCAGTGTCGGGTGCTTGATTGTGCTGTGGATTCTGAAGAATCCAGCTATACAAGGGCTCTTGAAATCTTGACGGAAGAATGCAGGTCTGGATTTGCACTAGAAACTGCGCCGTTGGCGCGCGCATGTCTCATATCCTATGCAAAGGATGCCTATCTTTTTGGATTTGTCATGCACCATATTCTAACAGATGCGCATTCGATGGCCATTCTTATGGAAGAATTGGGGCAACTGTACAACGATGCACCGCTTGTTCCATTGGCTCCTTTCCATTTTGATGCTGTAGCAGGGGAGGCTCAAAAACAATTTTGGCAAACCTATCTCGATCAGGTGCCTTTGGGTATATCGCTGGTGCATGATTTCCCACAATCGAATCGAGTATCTATTCCAGCTAAGCGAGTGGCGGCGCGCATTCCTGAACATACTGTGCAAGCGCTCTCCAAGATCGCTCATCAGGAACAATCTACTCTTTTTGTTGTTTTACTCTCTGCGTGGGTGACACTTTTGTATCGATATACTGGAGAGACAGATTTTCTCGTTGGGTATCCGATGAATCAGAGGAAATCTCGATCTAGAGAGAGGGAAATTGGCCCCCTGATTAACACAATCCCGTTTCGAGCAGTACTGACGGAAGCGATGAGTTTTCTGGAAGTTGTCCGCTATGTTCATAGGCAGCACACTCTCATTCTCGACAATGCAGATTTAAGCTATGAGGAGATAGTAAACGAAGGTTTGCGCGATCGCGCACATACCCTCCATCCCCTCATTCAGAACTTTTTTGTATATCAGAATGGACTCGAAGTTGATTTATCTCTGCATCGCGTGAAATCAGAAGTTTTTGAAATAGAGCTCGGTCAGTCGCAACATGATATAACTCTTGTACTCACTCCATGGAATGGATCTCTCGATTGCGTATTGGAATATAATTCACTCTTATTTAGATGCGATCATATCCAAGAAGTGTTAGATGCTTGGGTCGTTTTGCTCGACAGTATTCAAGACAATTGCATAGAGAACATCGATAAAATTGAACTCCTTAGTGCGAAAAAAAAGCACAGATTGCTCGAGACAAGGGAGCGTCCCTCTTTTAAAACGATGATCGATCGATTTGAAACACAAGTCGCATGCAGTCCTTCAGCAATCGCGGTGAGGTTTGCAGAAAGCAAGCTGACCTATGAGAAGTTGAATGCTTTATCCAATCAACTCGCCAAGTATCTGATCAAACATGGGTGTAAACGGGGGCGTGCGGTTGTCGTACAGTCTGAAAGAAGCGAGCATATCGTTATCGCAATCCTTGCAATTTTTAAGGCGGGAGCCGTCTATGTGCCAATGGCACCTTGCGCTCCGCCCGCGAGAAGAGACAAACAAATAGGGCAAATTAATCCCTGTTTGATTTTGACGGATGCCTGTGAAAAGTTTGCATTGCAGTCCGCAATCCCTACAGTGTCCATTCCCAGTACAGAAATCGATTCTTTCTCTTCCGAAAATTTGCACCTCAACGTGGGAAGCGATGAATTGGCCTATATCCTATTTACTTCGGGTTCCGCCGGAGAGCCGAAAGGAGTGGAGGTTTCCCACGGGGCTTTGGCCAATACTCTTGCATGGAGAATCAATGAAACTCATTTAGGGAGTCGCGATGCTGTTCTTCACAGCATTTCCTTTGCATTTGATCCTTCTCTATGGCAAGCTCTTGGCCCGCTTTGCTCTGGAGGGTGCGTGGTCATCGGCGATGATAGGATACATACCGATCTCGATTATTTCATATCGCTCATTGACAAGCACAAGGTTACGGTGCTTGATTTTACACCGTCTTTGTTAAGAATTTTTTTGAAAATAGCCGATCCTATGAAGCTCCATAGCGTAAGACATGTCTTTTGCGGAGGAGAATCTTTCGATCGAGATTTGATCTCTCCATTTTTCCAATCCTTTTCAGCGCGTCTTTTCAATCAATATGGTCCTACAGAAACGACCATTGATGCCACTTTTTGGCCTGTGGAAAAGGATTGGAATGGAATCAGAATTCCCATCGGGAAACCGATCGATAATGTCGAAACGCACGTGTTGGATAAACATCAAAAACTTTGTCCAGTAGGAGCGATCGGAGAGTTATATATTGGAGGCAAAGGGCTGGCCAGGGGATATTTCGATGATCCAGCACAGACACAACTGAAATTCATCAATCTTCCTTCCGGAAAATTTTATAGAACTGGAGATCTAGCGCGTTATCTATCATCCGGCGATATAGAATTTATACATCGCAAAGACAGTCAAGTCAAAGTCAGTGGAATCCGAATTGATTTGCAAGAGATTGAAAATGTAGCGAATTTACATCCACTGGTTGAGATTTCGTGCGCACGTGTGCAGTTTCATTCTTTGATTCTTTACGTACAAAGAAAAGACGAATCTCCAACGGTGGATGGGTTGATGTCATTTTTTCAAGAGAGATTGCCGGAATATATGATTCCTAGACAAATTCAAGTTGTTGAACGTATGCCGCTTACAGAATCATGGAAAGTGGATCGCAAACGAGTTGCTCAGCTTTCTCTGACGCATCCGACTGAAAGCGGCAAGCAAGCAATGAATAAAACGGAAGAGATGCTGGCGCAGATTTATGCGGAAGTATTGCAAATCAAAGTCTCCCAGATTCATCGGCAATCGCATTTCTTTTCTTCCGGAGGCACGTCGTTGCTTGCAATTCAGGCGATATCACGCATTAGAAGATTGTTTAATATCGATATTCCTGTGACGGAATTATTCAAATACTCGATTCTCTCAGACTTGGCTCTCCATCTCGAAAAATACGAAATTAAAGAAGAGAAATGCGATTCGTATGAAAACGGTGGTCGCATCCCTCTTTCTTTTTCTCAACAATACCTCGATCGATCGTCCAATGCAAACAACGTTCCTATTTTTCTCAGACTGCAAGGAAATGTAGATATTGCGCGTTTGGAAAAATCAATCCATTTCGTCATCGGTCAACATGAAATGCTCCGCATGTCCCTTCGAGATTGTGATGGCGAGCTATATCAAGAGATTAAACAGCAAAGAATCATATGGTTAGAAAAAAATGACTACTCGGATCTCTTGTTCTGCCAGAAATCTTCTCAGGATAAATTCAAAAGTTTTGTTGAAAAACTATTTGATCTGTTTAAAGAGGATCCATTTCGCGTTTCTTTATATTTGTTCAAAGAAAATACGTTTATTTTGTTATTTGTTTTGCATCGCATAATTTATGATGGGGTATCGGATCAAATTTTAGTTCGCGATTTGTTTACATATTACCAAGACTATTCTGAACCCTCCAAATTCCAAGTTCTTGACCGAGTCCGGTATAGAGATTTTGTGGAGTGGGAAAAGAAATCGATGTCGAATGATTGGATAGGACAGAAGAGTACGCAGGTCGCAGACTCTCTCAAAGAGTACTCTATAAGTCTCAATGTGACTTCCAAGGCCAGTACTGGGATGTTCCTAGTGGATAAAATCGTATTCGATTTGGATGAAGTGTGCTTTTTGGATCAACTCGCCAATCAAAAGTCGGTCACACGCTTTCACTTATTTTTGGCACTTGTTCACAAAGCGCTATCGAGATGTTTGAGGGAAGGGAAATATGTATTTGCCGTGCCGGCCATGGGAAGACCTGATGAACGTTTTTTTGATGTGCTGGGAAGATTCGTCAATCTTTCTTTGGTGCCTCTGTCTCTAGATCAGGAGTTGAGTTTAGACGCATGCATTCAACAACATCAGGCAACGATCATTCAAACCTTGGAAAATCAAACCCTGCCCATTCAATGTCTGTTGGAGAAATACAGAGAAATTACGAGAAATAATTCAGGGTTAGATGGATTTTTTAGTTATTTTGAAGAGATTGATATGCAGGAGTTTAACGTAGATTTTTCGATCCATAGAGAAACTCTTTGGGAAGAACAGCCAGAGTTCCCACTATCTATTCAGGTCATCCGTTCTAGAGACCAGATAGTCATGGTGATCAAATACCTTAAGACCTGGGAAGGCACGGATATTTCTCGTCTTCGCGACGTTTTTTGGGAAGAGAAAGAGAGGATGCTGTGATTGAACCCGGATCATTGTGTGCATATTCGAAAGCTATGAGTAAAATCACCGATTACCCATTTTATAAGACCGCAATGGATTGGCTAGAACAGTTCATCTCGAAACCTCATCCGGATTTAGGAAGGGAGGGCATTGTCTGTCCTTTTGTTCCCATATCGATCAGAAAAGATCTGGTGACTTTCGGAGTGATGAGAACTCAAAAAAACTCTCAGGAAGAGGCAGTGGAAAAAATGTTGCCGCTGATCCGTTTGTTTCTTGATTTAGAACCTAGTTCCGGTGCGAATAAACTTCTAAAAAGTCTTATTATTTTTTTTCCGGATGTACGCTCTGATGAGGCGTATGATTTTATCGATGTAGGTCATTCTATTTTGAAGAGGAGTTTTGTGGATCATGGGTTGATGATTGGAGAGTTTCATTCATTGAGCCGACAACTGGGATATCACAATAAAAACTTTTACCCCATGGTGAGTCCCATGCCGGCCTTTGTTATCAGACACATGAGTGCTCACGACATCAAATTTCTCAACATCCCGGAAGTATCAATTGAAGATCGTAGACATTTTCTTGAAAGCTATCTCAAATTTATGGGTGATACGCTCAGTGCCGACCACTTAAAAAAAGTAAGAGAGATTGTAGCTGATTTATGTTGAATCTATTGCCGTTCATTGGGAGTTATTTAGCGTTTTTTAGAGATCCGATCTCGTTTTTTAATAAAATTTTCCTAGAGCAGGGAGATGTCGCGATTGCAGATTTTGGAATTCTCGGGAAACTATTCTTTATTTTTCATCCCGATGACATTGAGCAATTCTTTGCTTTGGGGAAGCGGTGCCATCGCAAACGGTTGAATAAACTCTTTGGAAACGGATTATTTACGTTAGAGACGGGGGAGGCTGCTTCCAATCAAAGAAAATCGGTTCAAGAGTGTTTTAGCATGAACCACCTCAAGAGTATTCTTTCTTTGGTGGAAACGAGCGCACAGCATTTTTTTCACGAACATTCAAGGGCTTCAACGGGGATAGATGTTATCCAACCTATTAAGACGTTTACAAGAAAGTTACAGCTGGCTTTAGTTTTTGGAAAATTATGCACAGAGGATGAATGTGAGTTGCTGTATCATTTGGAAATCATTCTCGATCGTTTAAACAGGGAATTTTCCATTCTCATTAAAATTCCTGACAATTGGCCAAATCCTGCCAATCGCGCATTTCAAAAAAGTCTTGAATTTCTCAAGCGATATATAGAACAAAAAGTATTGTTGACGCAATCGTCCGCAGTAGGTCAGGAATCTTTTGGTGTTTTATCGACTCTGGCAGCAATCAAAAACGCCTCAGCGATGCAGACATTGTCGAATGAAACGATTCGAGCTGAAGCGCTTACCTTATTGATCGCTGGGACAGAAACAACTTCGGCTTTAATTGTATGGATGCTACACCTGCTCTCTACTTCTCCCGATACCTTGAGCAAAGTCAAGATAGAACTGCAGCAAGTTTCAATGACACAGAACATCCAGTTGAACGACCTCTCTCGATTGTCATTGAATAAACAGGTCGTACAAGAAACGTTGCGGCTATATCCTGTGGCGTGGGCCATCATCAGATCATTGGACAGTCCTTTAAAAACAAAAAACTTTGAAATACTCTCTGGATCCAACGTATGGGCCGTCCCCTGGATTACGCACAGGCATCCCGAATGCTGGAGGAATCCAATACAGTTTCTTCCCTCGAGATTCGAGGATCCTCATGGAAAAATGTCTAAGTATGCCTTTTTCCCGTTTGGAGAGGGGGGGCATCGATGTGTCGCTCAAAGATTTGTCATGGTGGTGGCGCAAACCGTTTTGGCTGTCCTATCTCGAGAATATTGTCTTGAAACAACGAGCAAGGAAGTTCTTGTGCCGCAAGCTGGACTGGCCCTTATGCCAATGAAGTCTCCTAGAATTATTTTCCGGAAGGGCGAGTATGCAACCGTTTAAATTCTTCGCCTTAGCACTGGGGTCTGCATCTCGCTTGATCAAAAAAAAACGGTATAACCTTTTACAGGAATCAGATGCTTCTTGTTTATCGCTGCCTAAAGAAATCGAGGAGTCTTTGCACGATCCCGATTTTAACCATTTCCCTTTTCACTCCTCGCGAGCTCTTCTCCTGTCTCTGTTTAAAAAGACAACTCAATATTCATTCGGCGTGTTTGGGTTGTCTGTGATTTGGGCCGTGCTTGCCACGCTGACCCCTGTCTTCATTTATCAAATGCTTTCGCTATTGAATCATCAGCACATAACCAATGTGTGGAGCCAGGCTGTTGGATATTCTTTGGCTTTTCTTGTTTTGACAATCCTTCTAAATGGGGTTTCTCAATACATAGAATGGCTCAAATTTGCATCGAGCCAGAAAGTCTTTCTGGGCTTATCTAAAACAATGTTTTCTCATTCGATAAAATTGTCAAGCAAGTTAGATATGGGGTCGATGCTGAATTGTATGACTATCGATGTGAAAAACATAAGTCTTTATCTTACGGATCTGTCTCTGACAACATTCAATCTGTTTGTGTTTGTGTTGGGGAATATATTTCTTTATTTCACATTGGGGATGGCCGGGATCGTTTCTGTGAGTTTGCTTATTTTGCTATATCCAGTCGTTAAGAAATTGTCCTCAGGATTTTATCTGCACGATCTGGACGCGTTAACATGGAGAGACAAACGAATATCCGTTCTCTCCAAAGCGTTAACAAATATACGGATACTCAAGGCCTTCAATTGGGAGCGCCACATTGATAAAGAAGTGTCTGACTTAAGACGAGGCGAAATGTCTGCCAGAAAAAAGTATGTACATAACTTAGCAAGATTCCTGTTAATTACAACTCTTCTAAACTCCGCAATTATTGCTTTGACGTATGTAGTATATATCTATTTAGGAAATCGCCTTACCCCTGAGGTTGCATTTTCTTCTTTGGCTACGCTTCGGTTGATTCGCCGGGTGATTGAAACAATTCCCTTGTGCATAGGCGGGACATTCCAGAGGTTGGCGGCATCCAAACGGATTACAAATTTTTGTACGGCGGATATTCAAAAATGAACAGAGTCGAGATCATTATTAAGCCACGACAATCCATTGCAATTGTAGGTGCAATCGGTTCGGGCAAGTCGATAGCGCTTTTACAAATATTGGGAGAAATAAGAGAAGACTCGGGTGTAAGGATTGAGAGCAAAAAAGAGGGTGCGCGTCTTGGCTATGTGCCGCAGCAACCGATGATTTTTAATGCAACCCTGAGAGAGAATATCGCCTTATTCGATAGAGGCGTTGGAATATCGGAGCTTTTTCATTCCATAGAACGTTGCGAGCTTAAAGATGACGTCGAAGGGATGTTTCAACAACTAGATACAGAAATCGGAGAAAACGGAGTGACCCTTTCCGGGGGGCAAAAACAGCGCATTAGCTTAGCTCGAGCGTATGTGTATCAACCAGACATCATTTGTTTAGATGATCCTTTTTCTGCCTTAGACCAGACGACTGAAAAAAACATCGTTGAAAATGTGCTTTTTGGGGATTGGAAATCAACGATTCGCATTGTCGTTACTCATCGCCTGCATTATCTAGAAAAATTTGATAAAATTTTATACATGGAAGACGGAAAGTTCGTTCTTTATGGGTCTTTAGAAGAGTGTCTTCTCGATCCAAGCCAGGCTGCAAAAAGGTTTCAACATTTTTACATGGCTCGAGGGGAGAATGAATGGAAAGACCGCGCAGCGACCGTACCCAGAGAAATCATTGATGCCGATGGGAGAGTCACTGAAGATGAAACGAGTTTATCGGGCAAGGATATGCGACGGCTGTACCGATCCTATTTTGCCAGACTGGGTGGAATATGGGTCATTCCGGTTCTTTTATTTTGCTATGTTTTTACGGTGTTTTTTCCTGTACTTTCCGATTCTTGGATTAGCCTATGGTCGGATCCGTCTACGGGATCCAGGAACATCATTGGACTCGTGATGGCTATACCGGATTGGTTGAAGGATGCAAATACTCCGAATAATACATACGGATTACAGAGAACGATCGTTGTGTATCTCTTATTGGAAATCTTAAGCGCGTTCACCATCTTTTCTCTTGTCAAAATTTGGTTTGGCCGAGCGATTTCGCTTGCAAAACAAATCAACGAAGAGATTCTCTCGACGCTTTTAGGAGCAAAGCTTCAATTTTTCGATGCTAATCCATCCGGAAGGATCTTAAATCGATTCATTAATGATTTAGATATTCTGGACAATCCTCGCCAGCTCCCCAATTCATTGTTCTTTTCGATACGATTTTTTTTAGAGCTTTGCATGAAATGTGTGATCATTTTGATTATGATCCCTATAGCAATATGCGTGGCTGTTCCTTGTGCTTTCTTTTTTTATTGGATCCAGTCGAGTTACAGACCTGTGGCGATGACATTTCAGAGATTTGCCGCGATCTCTCAGTCTTCCTTGATATGCGCCATTAAGCAGGCAATTGCAGGCGCCGCAACAATCAGAGTGTTCAAGGCTCAAAAAACATTCGGGAAGGAGTTCGACGAGAAACTGGTGCATCAGTCGAAGATGTCTTTTGGAGAGTTCCTTGTGAACTCTTGGTACTCAATTGTTTCGCCAATTATTACGGGTTTGTTTACAAGTTGTATTGCTCTTTTTTCAATCATTGGCGTATCCAAAGGGTGGATTGATACTATTGACGCTGGATTAGCTCTTTTGTTCAGCATCGTCTTTTTGGATCTTATTCATTGGTTCACGCAGGCTTTTGTGGAATCCGAGGTGAAAATGGTCTCTTACGAGAGACTTTTTGAATATGCAAGCATTCCTCAAGAATCTGTACCAAACGCGACTCAAAAATGGGCCGACAGCCCTGCGCAATACAATACGGCGATACAATTTTGCAATGTTTCTTTGAGATATGGGCCGAATTTACCGCAGGCTCTCAGAGACATTAGTTTTGAGGTGATGAATGGGCAGAAGATCGGCATTATTGGGAAAACAGGCGCAGGGAAAAGCAGTATTTTTCAGTCATTATTGAGGTTTAGAGAAATAGAGAGTGGAAACATATTCATTTATGGGATTTCTATTCATTCCATTCCTATTCAGCAGTTAAGGAGCTTGATCGCATTTGTGCCGCAAGATCCACAATTATTTATGGGATCGATTAGGAAAAACATTGATCCCGATACCGTTTTTTCGGATGAGAAGATATCGAGTATACTCGAAGGATTGGGTTTGTTGAATTTTATCAAAAATTTATCGCAAGGGATTCATACGGAGATTACATCCGATTCAGCACTGTTTAGCATGGGACAACGGCAGCTCCTCTGTTTAGCAAGGGCTCTTTTACTAGATTCAAAGATTATCCTTTTGGATGAAGCGACGGCCAATGTTGACGTAATCACAGATAAAATGATCCAAAAAGTACTCTCCGAACAATTTGCGCATAAAACAAGGATTGTCATCGCGCATCGTCTGGATACGATCAAAAACTATGACCGGGTCATAGAAATTGCCGATGGTGCAATGGTGCAAACTGCCAATTTGTGATCGTTCAGGAGGTGGTTGTAAACATACACTTCTTCAGAGGTGGAGGGAGAAGCAGATTGTAACTTTGCTGTGAAATGTACCATACCCGGCAAAGGATTTGAAATGGGCGTGATACCACACTCGGCCACGAACTTGGATTTGGATCCAAGCGAAAGTTTCCGCGGGTCTAAATTCCAAGTTCTTGGTCGAGTGTGGTATAACACAGGTAAAGAGTGCACTGCAAGACCTGTGCCCAATGCTTTGTGTCCTTCCTGAGAGCGTGCTTGACGTGAACAGCTTGATTAGCGCATAGTTCTCCTGTATTCATAAACCAAGAAAAGGCTCTTCGCAGATAAACTAGCGTGTGATATCTTTTCTCTTTTGAGTACACCAGGATATGCTATGGATCTTTTAGAGAAGATCAAGAAAATTGAGGCTCTCATTGAGAGGGCATCCTCAGAGGGGGAACGCACAGCTGCTGAATTAGCTAAACAGCGTCTTAAGGAGAAGGTTTATGATTGCCCTATTGAATTTCAAATTAGCAGTCATTCCAGATGGGAAAAAAAGCTTTTCGCCGCAGTATGCCGGAAGAACGGATTTAGCACTTATCGATATCAGCGACAAAAATATACAACAAGCATGGTAAGAGTTAACAAAAGAATCATGAATGAGGTTCTATGGCCTGAATACCAGAAATTTTGTTCTCTATTGCGTGAGATGTTCGATGAGATCGCAGATGATCTTATTGACAAAATTCATAACGGCGACCGGGAGGAAGTCGTTATTTCGGGTCAAATTGCCAATTCTAACTAAGAGGTGTTTGGGACCGACTCTAATTCAGACAACCTCTCTTGGTAGTTCCGGGGAAACCATTGAAAGGGATTTTTCTTAATCTCCTCCTTGTATGTCTGGACGGCAATGAGATACGGATAGGGGTTAATGTTGTTGAGTTGGCAAGTCTGTGTCCTTCCTGAGAGAGTGCGTGATTCTTGATTTCATTTTCC
>JBAUVX010000414.1:0-8260 GCA_049583465.1 Waddliaceae bacterium
CATCTTTTTGATTCTAAGTGGATTACAAAATCTCGATTGGTGACTACAGACCAAGCTTCGATTTTGTAACCCACTTAGAATCAAAAATCTATTGAAATCACCTCCCGCAACATGCGGAATGTGGGCTTTAGTTGAAAGAGGAATCAAAGTCAAAGCGACAGGTTTTGGCAGAGTCGACTTTTCGGTTCCCGATGCTTTACGAACCCTTGTGAAAGTAAATCCTGACGCCATTATGTTTGGAACGGATCTTCCTTCCACTCGAGCCCCCCGGCCATTTGTTGATAAGGATGTTGCCCTCATTGTAGAAACTTTCGACGAAGCTTTAGCAAAAAAAATTCTCTATTCCAATGCAGCGGCATTTTACCGCCCAAAAACTTTCGAAGATCGCTGCAGGCACATACCACAATTAAGTTGACGACAACACCCTCTAGGCAACGACGTTAAAAGGAATGATGAGGCACTGAACAACCACGATGACTAGAGAAAAAAGAAACATGTTGCGAGCCCAGTGTTGATGATTATCGCAATTCAGCCCCTGAACACAAAGGCATAGCCAAGCAATGCCGAGCAGAGCCGCAATCACCAGATAGGTGTATCCGGTATAGTTAAAGACCGTCAATAAAAAGGAAGCGATCATAAAGGCTAGGATGTATGCCATCATATGAATCTTCGTTCGATGGATCCCTTTTTTAATCGGTAAAACAGGAATCGATGCTGCTAGATAATCCTCTAATCGATAGATGGCAATGGCAAAAAAGTGGGGCATCTGCCACATGACAATCATCGTAAAAACGATCAGGGCGCCGGCATCGAGGCAATTGCTCACGGCACAGTAGCCGACGACCGGGGGTACGGCGCCGGCAATACTCCCGACCAACGTTCCGTGGATCGAGCGGTATTTCGAAATGCTGTACAAAACCACATAAACAAAAAAGCCTAAGAGAGCGATCATTACAGTTAAGAGGTTGGTAAACAAAGCCAGAAAAAGAGCACCAAATACCCCGAGGACAATGGCAAAAACCATCGCCTGTCTTGTCGAGACTAACCCCATCACAAGCGCCCGGTGCTTCGTTCTTGCCATCTTTTCATCAAAGTCGCGATCGATGTAATTATTGAAGACGCAGCCCGATGCAATCACTAAAGCAAGACCGGCGAGGGTAGCTAGAAAAAGGCCGACGTCGATATTTCCTTTCGAGGCGAGAGCAAACCCTCCACTCATGGTGATGATATTCCCCAGGATGATCCCCGGCTTGGTCAGCAGACAATACGTTTTGGTTGCAAATGTGAAAGCGGGTAGCGATCGTTGCTGCATAGTGGGATTAATGCCTCGTTGTTGACATGAGATTATAGTCTAAGTTGCTCATAATCCAAATGGTGCCGATGACGACAACGGCGACGACCAACAGCATGAGAAGAAACATCATTAACTTCCATCGGGGTTTAGATTCTACGCCTAGATGGAGGAAAAAAATGAGCTGGATCAGCACTTGCAGGCCTCCTAGCCCAATGATCGCGGAGGCAGCGGTCCAACCTGTGAAAATGTGTTCACCGGCGATGAAATAGGCGGCAATTGTCAAAATCAATGACAAGGCAAACCCTGCAATGACGGGCTTGAAGCTTATGTTCCATTCATGACTTGCATCAAGCATACTCACTTGCTCCCATCAAATAAACAATCGTAAAAATCAACACCCAGATGATGTTTAAGAACTGCCAGAACATCCGTAGACAAGTGAGTCTTCTGATGCTGACAGGCAGGAGGCCGTCAATCCACACCGGCGGCAACAGGACGATGAACCACAGCAAGCCAAAGACCATATGCAGTCCATGCATTCCGACGAGGGTAAAATAGGCCGATAAAAAGGCGCTCCTCTTCCAGCTGCTGCCCTCGCTGATCAAATGGACCCACTCCGAAAGTTCCATTCCCATGAATAGAATCCCTAGAAAAAACGTGATTCCATACAAGGCCATTGTCCGGTTCTTTTCCCGGCGATGCGCCGAGGCTCCTCCTAGTCCGATTGTCAAACTGCCGACCAATAGAATCAGCGTTTGGACTAAGGCGTAGGGAACAGACAATATCTCTTGAGCAGAGGGCCCTCCATAGGTGTTGTTGCGCAACACGGCATAAGTTGCAAAAAAGACGGCAAACATCATAAAATCGGTCAGCAGGTAGACCCAGAAACCGAAAATGGTCTTAAAGTAGACATCATGATGCCGATCGGGATAGCTTTCGCGTGGAAGAGTTTCGGGAGCTGTCATGCGGTTTGCCTCCCCGCCTCTAGTGTTTCGATTTCCTTAGCGGTAACGAGATACTCGGTCTCTCTTTCATAGAGGCGCACGATGATGCAGGCAAGAATGCCAATGCCGCTGAGTGCAGCGAGCCAAAACATATACCAAATGACCCCGAATCCGAAAAGAAAGCTAAGGCCCCCGATGCAGACCCCTATTGCGCTGTTTTTCGGCATGTAAAAGCCTTGATAAGGTTCTTTAGGCTGCGGTGTTTTTTCCTGCTTCATCGCCCAAAAAGCATCCCTTTTATGAACCTCGGGAATTCGGGCGTAGTTATAAAAAGGGGGCGGTGATGAGGTTGACCATTCTAAGGTTCTCCCATCCCATGGATCGCCCGTTGTGTCTCTATTGTTGTTGCGCTGTTTAATGCTGACGAAAAGTTGCGAGAGCTGCAAGCAAAAACCGACAAAAATGAGAATCGCTCCGATGCCGGTGACGATAAATAGCGGCTGCCATCCCATGACATTAAAATGATTTAAGCGTCTGGTGGCACCCATAAAGCCGAGTAGGTAGAGGGGGAGAAAGGCGATTAAAAACCCCGGCACCCAAAACCAAAAGGCATATTTCCCCAGCTTTTCATTCAATTTAAAACCGATGAATTTGGGAAACCAGTAGGTGTAGCCGGCAAAAAAGCCAAACAACACCCCTGCAATGATCACAGTGTGAAAATGGGCAACTAAAAATAGGCTATTGTGCAGTTGAAAGTCGATAGCCGGTATGGACATGAGCACCCCTCCCATCCCTCCTACGGAGAAGATGCTGACAAAGCCTAGAAACCAATACATGGGAGTAGTGAAATTGACGTGTCCTCTGAACATGGTAAATAGCCAGTTAAAGACTTTTACTCCGGTGGGAACGGCGATAATCATCGTCATGATCCCAAAGAATGCGTTGACATTTGCCCCGGCACCCATCGTAAAGAAATGATGCAGCCAGACGATAAAGGAAAGAAAGGTAATGGCGGCAATTGCCCATACCATGGAGTCATAGCCAAAGAGCCGTTTTTGTGAAAAAACAGGAACCACCTCGGAAAAAATCCCAAAGGCGGGAAGGATCAGGATATACACTTCCGGATGACCCCACGCCCAAAACAGATTGATGTAGAGCATGGGGTTGCCTCCAAAATCCGAAGTAAACAGGTGTGTGCCGAACAGACGGTCAAAAGAGAGCATTCCTGTTGTTGCCGTTAAGATAGGAAAGGCGAAAACGACGAGGATCATCGTAGCTAAGGTACTCCAAACAAAGATGGGCATTCTCCTAAATGTCATCCCTCGGCAGCGCATCTTTAAGATGGTGACTAAAAAATTGATCCCCGAAAGCAAAGTTCCCACACCGGAAATTTGCACACTCCATAGCCAATAATCGACCCCTACACCGGGGTTATACTCAAGTCCGGAAAGGGGGGGGTAAGCAGGCCACCCTGTTCCCGCGTACACTCCAAGGACTAATGAGAGGAGGATAAACAAAGCTCCGGAAGTAAAGAGCCAAAGGCTGATCGAATTGAGAAGAGGAAAGGCAACATCGCGGGCTCCAATTTGCATGGGCATCACTAAGTTGATGATGCCGAACATGACCCCCATTCCCACAAAAAAGATCATCGTAACGCCGTGGGCGGTAAAAATCTGTTGAAAGTGGGGGGCTCCTAAATAGCCCATCGAATCGCCAAATGCAAACGCTTGCTGCCCGCGCATCATCCCTGCATCGATCAATCCTTTGACGAGCATCACAAAAGAGACGACGATGTACATAATCCCGATTTTTTTATGGTCGAGAGAGGTCAGCCACTCTTTCCAAAGCCATTTCCATCGTCCATAATAGGTAATCAGGCAGACAATCACGAAACCGCCGAAGAACATTGAGACCCCTGCTGCGTATTCGATCCAATCGTGTTTGAATGCCTCTTCGGTGAGTTTTCCCAAAATGCTATTGACCATATCTCCTTACCCTATCCTTTTAATCACGGTTCCGGCGGAGTGCGATATTTTTCTACGATGCGATCGAAAAGATCATCTTGTGCCAATAAATAAAAGGCGACGGGATCGTATTCACTCGGCTTTGCCAGCTGCTCATAGTCCTCAAATCCGAGGTAATTCAGCGACTGTTGGATGTATGCTACCCAATGATCAAAATCTTCTTGCGACGTTGATTCTGCAGTAAATGTCATCCCTGCGAACCCTTTTCCGCTGATATTTGCTGAAGAACCCCGAAACCTTCCTTTTTCGTTTGCAATGAGGTGCAGCCGCGACCGCATTGCAGGCATAGCATAGATTTGTCCCCCAAGTTGTGGAATCCAAAAGGAATTCATCGGAGCGTCGGCGGTGATTTCAAAATTGATCGGAGTCTTTTCCGGAAACTGGATAAAATTCACCGACGCAATCCCCTGCTCGGGGTAAAGGAATAACCATTTCCAGTCGAGAGCGACCACCTGAATCGTAAGAGGCTTTTTATCTGTTTCAATGGGTTTGAAAGGATTGAGCTCGTGGCTCGATTTCCAAACGATGGCGGCCATGATCGCAATGATCGCCAAAGGGATTCCCCACCAGAGCGATTCGGCAATGGGACTGCGGTCCCAATTCGGAGAATACTTTGCCAATAGGTTGCCCGCTCGATATTTCCAAGGAAAGGCCAAGGTAAGGATCAATACCGGGATGACGACAATCAGCATCAGGAGAGTTGCGATAGTCAGGACCTCCCGCTCTTTCATTCCGATCATCCCTTTGGGATTCAACACCTCGATATTATGGGTGCTGATGTACCATGCTCCTAGTGCAATCGAGGCAAGAGGGAGTAAAACAGCCAGGGTAATTTTTAACCGTTTTTTCATGTTATTCAGTTGATGTCTTAACAAAGCTCACTTTTACATAAATATCCTTTGATTTGTCCAGAAGAAAATGTGAACAAAAATTTTGCAAAGCCGAATTCGGGATCACCATTTACGTGCAGATAAGACATTCTCCAAGAGAAAAATCGTTTGTCAGAAAAGTCAAAAAAGGATTAAAATGCGTTTTTCTATCAAGAGATTTTTGAGGAGATATCACATGTACCAATCAGCAGTGAACCTTTTTGCAATCGCTCTTGTCTTTTTTCACATATCAGCAGCACAGCTTATTGCCGATGGGGCTTCTCTCGAAGAGGAGCAGGAAGTCGAAAGCCGATTAAACTTTCGGTCTTTTACCGGAAAAATCACACGAGACAAAGTCCGGATGCGTGTTCAACCCGGCCTCGATTCCCCGGTGATTCGCGAGATGGACCGAGGCGATATGGTGGTCGTCAACGGAGAGGAAGACGGCTTTTATTCGGTTCAGCCTCCTTCGTCCATGAAAGGATATATCTATCGCACCTTTGTTCTCGATGGAATCATTGAAGGAAGCCGGGTCAATATTCGCTTAGATCCCCACCTAGAGGCTCCGGTCATTGCTCAGTTAAATCAAGGAGATCCTGTAGAGGGTGTTTTAAGTGCTGCGAATAACAAGTGGCTGGAGATTCCCGTTCCTCTATGGGCACGTTTCTATGTTTCTACCGACTATGTGGAAAACATTGGCGATGCAAGTCTGTTAGCCCTTCATGAAAGGCGAAGAGAAGAGGTTGGCAAGCTTTTAGATGAAGCGCGTCGACTCGCACAATCGGAGTTGGAAAAACCGGTCGTAGAAATGAATGTGGAAAAGGTCGTCAACAATGACAAAAAAGTGATGACTGAATATGAGGATTTTCCTGAATATGCTGCCCAGGCCAAAGAGCATTTAACCCAATTCCAGGAAATGTATTTGAAAAGGAAGATTGCCTATCTCGAAGCAAAAACACAACCCGCTTCGGAAAGAGGGAGTGCTCCCAATGACCCGCCGGTCGAACAGGTTCGCGTTCAAAAACATCAAAACCCTTTGATAGAAGACCCGTCGCAAGAAGACGCTTCACTGCCGCCGCATCAACTCTATCAGCAGTGGATGGCGTGGAAATTTTCTCCCGAAGTGCAATCGCGCATGGCGCCGTGGGTTCCCGTCGAGGCCTCTTTATATGTATTATGGAAAGAAAATCATGACCACGCCTCTATTCAAAGCTTCTATGATGATCAACATAGCAGTAGTGTCTCGTTAAAGGGGATTTTGGAGCCCTATGACCGTCCTATGCGCAATAAACCGGGTGATTTTCTACTCGTCGACCGCAATAGCCGCATCCCCTTGGCCTATTTGTACAGCACCCAGGTGAACCTCAAGGACAAAATTGGACAAGAAATTGCCGTCGTTGGCGCTCTAAGACCTAATCACTATTTTGCTTACCCTGCCTATTTTGTCTTATCGGTCGAGTAGGCGCACTTGTCCACTTCTTTGGACAAGGGAAGTGGACAAGGCGGAATAGGTCCATTAGATCGATCATAGCCCTTGAGGCGGTTTTGCCTCATATTGTTTTTCTACCTCATTAACGGAGACTTCAACCCCTCCGAAATATGAGGCAATCCAATTATAGAACAATGAGTTGATAGCAAACATAATGTAAGCAAGAACCGCAAAAATGACAGGGTAAATGAGCAGGACAAGCCCTTCCGGCATCCCTGTCGAAAAGTAGGTAATCAATCCCACCGGAATAAAAATAATTGCGCTGAACAGAAGATGTAAAATGGCAAGGACTTTACTCGTCTGATGGACAGAAACGTGTGCGATTTGTTTCCTCATTTTTTCCTCCCCCTCTCGTAATAATTTTTAAACTATTGTAAGACAATTATTTAAAAAAATATAAGCCTCTTTTTCTCTATTCCTCTCCTTTTCTTCTTACCATTTACACGAGTTTTGAAGGAAATCATTTCTATTCGATTAAACGTCAGTGATTTAAAGTGCGTTTGGCTTCCTAGTGCCCAAATTCGAAAGGTGACGACAACTATAAATCCATATTTGATAAATATAAATAAAATAGTTTATAATTAATAGAAATAGGTAATGCTAAAAATAAAAAATATGAGAAACTATGGATTCTTTAGGACAACCTATCCCACCTCTCCCTTCATTTCCGCCTCCCGAACCGCCAGTCGAGAACGTGGCGAATGGGGGTCAAGAAACAAGAGCACAAGCTTCTATTCTTTTCAAAAAAGAATTATCAGAGATCATCAAAAACCTCGGGAAACAACTGCCTAGCCCTGATGCGCCCCCTAAAGTGCCTCAAAGACTTCCAGATTCATTAAGACCTCGTGCCCCTCAAAAACCTCCTCGTCCTCCTCAACAAACTGTACTAGAAGATGCCCCCTCTACAAGAGGTTCAACGCGTGAGGAAGTATTAAAAAGCCTTAAAGTAAGCGATATCGTCCGCGTCATGAAAGAGGTATGCAAAAGCAAAGGCAGCAAGCCCGTCATTCATAAGGATAGCGATACCGGCTTGTTTGCATTCCAAGCCGGAAAGCGAAGGAAGGGCTTAGGTTTTACAAAGGGGAAAAAAGGGGGTAAATCTTATCAAATTATGGAGCATATGCTCGACACAATCGGAGGTGAAATTCCGCAAATCCAGGCCAAAATACAGCCAAATTTAAGCTCCAAAGAGCTTGCTGCACTACATAAAGAATTAAAGACGGCTGAATCAGCGCTCACTTCCCTCAGCAAGAGTGATTGGGCACAGGCGGTCATGAAAAACAACGAGGAATTAAAACAGGAATTTCAACAAGTGAAAGAAATTTACCAAAATTTATTTGAGAAGTTCCCAAGAATCATTACAGAAAACGCTGCCGCACAATTGAGCGAAACTAAAAATAAGCTAGGCGAACACCCTTTCAATCATAAGATTTTGGGTCAATATTATGAAAATCTAACGGTAGCAAAGGGTTTACTGAAGCAGGCAGCGAAAAACGACGATCTTTCTACTGAAACAAAAAAGGAGATTGGTGCGTTAAAAATCGATCACACTTTAGATGAAATTTCTAAAAACAAAGTCATCGCAAAGCTTGCTGATCCTTCTAACTCAGAATTTAGAACCCATATGGTCGGGCTATACC
>JBAUVX010000415.1:0-3957 GCA_049583465.1 Waddliaceae bacterium
AAACAAAAAATGAGGAAACTGACGAGCCTAACCCCTTGTGGGTCAGGTGAGTAGGTTTACACATTTTTTGTAAAAAGGGCATTTTTTCGCCGCGAGGACTTTTTCAGGGACGACTAATCTAACATCAAAAGATGAATCATTTCCTTGAGGGCGCCATATAATACGGAATCTGATACAAAATCCTCTATTCTTAAAAATTAGGAAGGGAAAAATGTGTCAAATTCCAACTCAAAAAATTATTTTACGGAAATACCTGCTGTTACCCTGCACACATTGAACTTTATCATTGATTTTTTATATAAAAGCGTAAATAATTATCCCTAAAAGTTACACTTTTTAGATGAATATTTTATTTTTCTTGGAAAACATTAGCGACATCATTTGGATTCAGCCGCTCGTGATTCTGCTTATCGCAGCAGTGTCCCAGGTGAGTGTGCAAAAAGTTTTTTACAGGATCGAAAAAGCCAAAACGACCCCGAAATGGGTGCGGACGCTCAGCCTTGTTTTGTTCCCTCTGGGTGTCTACTTGATTTGGGGATACGCGATTCTCCTCGCCCTCGAGACCCTCGTCGAGATCGCAGATGTCGGTATTTCTTTTGAATGGATGGCGAAAGCGCGCCATATTTATGCACTTGTCATGGGATCTTGCATTTTTTTCCGTTGGAAAACTGCCTATGAAAAAACTCTCCTTAACGATCCCGGGAGAAAAGGCTCTTCCAATTCTCAAGAAAAGGCCTTGATCGTCGTAAGCAGCAAAGTTCTTTCCGTTTTTGTCTTCACAGTTGCCGGGCTGATCGTGCTTGACATTATCAAGATTCCATTAACCGGTTTGCTTGCTTTTGGAGGAATTGGGGGCGCTGCCATCGGTTTTGCTGCCAAGGATGTCGTCGCCAATTATTTTGGAGGATTGATGATCCACATCAATCGTCCTTTTGCCTTGGGGGAGTGGATTCTGTCTCCCAACAAAAATTTTGAGGGCGTTGTCGAAGAAATTGGCTGGTATATGACCCGCATTCGCACCTTTACTCGACGTCCAACCTACATTCCTAATGCCCTGTTTATTGACTCGATCATTGAAAACCCCGGACGCATGTACCATAGGAGGATTAAAGAGACCATCGGAATTCGCTATCAAGATGCCGGCAAGGTTAAGTCTATCGTTGAAGGAATCGAGTCGATGTTGAGAAATCATCCCGATATTGATCAAAACCAAGCCCTCTTTGTCCATTTCTTTGGATTTGGTTCGTATTCTCTAAATATCGAAGTGTACTGTTATACCAAAACAACCAATTGGGGCGAGTGGAGAGGGATTCAACAAAACATCTTTTTGGACATCATTCAACTCATCGAATCGCACAAGGCCGAACTTGCCCTTCCTACCAGCAGCATCCATCTAAGAGAGTCGGCAAAGCCCGTTGCGCCGCAGCATCTCAATCAAGGCATCAGCGTCGAAACATCGGTGGTCTCTTGACAGTGCAAAAGGTTGCTCATAAACGAAGTCTTGTTTCGGCCATTTTCTTAGTCTCCGGTACCTGCATCGGAGGAGGGATGCTGGCATTGCCCATTGCAACGGGAATCAGCGGATTTTTCCCCTCTATTGTCGTGATGGCCATATGCTGGCTCGCCATGACAATCACAGCACTTTTTCTGCTGGAAGTCAGCTTGTGGCTGGAAGAAGGGGCTCATGTGATCACGATGACACACAAAATTCTGGGACCTTTAGGAGAAAGCATAAGCTGGTTTCTCTATCTCTTTATCTGTTACGCCTCCCTTATTGCCTATACTGCAGGGGGAGGAGCACAAATTGCCTTTTCATTCGAACAGTATGTTCATCTCCCCATGTCTAAAGATCTGGGATGCTTTCTCTTTCTTTGCGTGTTTGGTGCAGTAATCTTTGTGGGCAGTTGGTTTATCGGACGGGTCAATGCCATTCTCTTCACAGCGATGATCGCCGCCTATGTTCTTCTTGTAGGTATGGGGGCTGACGAGGTTCACACCCCTCTTCTTTTTCATCGGCAGTGGACGCACTCCCTTCCTGCTATCCCCATCCTTCTCACAGCGTTTAGCTTTCAAACAATGGTTCCCAGCCTTACCCCTTACCTGAAAAGGCGGGTGAATGCGTTAAGAATTTCCATCGTCGCCGGAACGACGATTGCTTTTTTCATCTATGTTGTTTGGCAGTGGATCATTTTGGGTATTGTCCCCATCGAAGGGCCAAGCGGTTTGGCCGAAGCTCTATCAAGAGGGAATCAGCCTGCAACACTATTTTTGCACGAACATGTCTCAAATCGCTGGGTTTCCACCGTGGCCGAATATTTTGCTTTTTTCGCGATTGTGACCTCTTTTTTGGGAATGACGCTTGGATTATTTGATTTTTTAGCCGATGGATTCAAGATAAAGAAAAACACGAAGGGCAAGGTGTTGCTTGGGGTGTTGATATCTGTGCCGACTCTAATCGTTGCGACACAATTTGAAAGAGCGTTTATGGTGGCAATGGATGTCACCGGAGGGCTGGGGGATTCCATCCTCAATGGGATTATTCCGGCACTAATGATATGGAGAGGACGCTATGTGTTGGGCCTTTCCCATTCGTTCCGGGTGCCCGGCGGTCGTTTGCTGCCGGTGTTGATCATCGCCTTTTTCTCATTCACTCTCTTCATTGAGCTTTTGGGATTGAGCGGCTACTTTCCCTCTATCTATGAAGGTTATGATCTTTTAGAAATCCATAATCCTCAAGAAATTCTCAACGAGTGACCATCAACAGGTGCAAGGCATCCTGCTTCATTCTAAGGTGAATGCTAGACAATCCATTGGCACGGCTAGGAGTAAGCGAGGCCGGGATATCTAGCTCATCTAAGTATTTTGGAGGGCAGGTCAAAATGGTTTTAGGGGATTCTCCACTGTAGACAAAGGTTAGGAGGGAAGCTAGACCTGATGAGATCAGAGCATCGGATTCTGCTTGAAAGATGATGACATCCCCTTTCCAATGCGACTGCAAGTAGACTGTGCTCTGGCAGCCGAAAACCAAGTTTTCCGGAATTTTATCTTTGGGATCCAGTGGAGGCGCGTTTTTCCCTAACTCGATAATTTTTTCATACACTTCCTCTTTTGAGCAACACCGTGAAAACAGCTCTATAATTGTTTCTTGTTTTTTTAGACAGGAATCAAGCATGGCATAATGAGATAAAAATCTTAGAGGCTCGTGTTAGAAATAGTTCTCAAATTCATCATAATTATTGCAATTTTCCCATTTTTAAGGGAATACATTTGTTGTTGGGATGCGAATATGAATTTGCGGATAGGTCCCGCCTTGTAGACACCCTCGCTACTTTACAGGCCATATCCATTAAAGGGTGTAGCTCGACTTTGCAAAATATTAATATTAACCATATATTAAAAAGATAAATTTACTATATAATTAGATTATAGATTAAAGAGTATATATGTAGTAATAATTCATTAAACTTTTCCTGAAAAAAAAGGTTAATAAAAATGAATATACCCACATTACACAATAATCTCGCCACATATTTATGTGGAGGAGGTTATCTAACAAATGATTTAGAAGTCACAGCAGATGAACAGCAGCAGGGCGACATCCGTTCTATTCTTCAATCAGTACGGAGAACAGTGAAATCCGGAGTCTACATGCTTAATGGAGATGCTCGAACAACCGCCGCACTAATTCAGCTGTCAAACATTCAAGAAGACATGAAGAAAGTTGAAGAGAAATTTGAATTCTCAGCTCATCAGGGGTACAGCAAATGGGAATTAAGGAAAATAAATTCCAGCATTAATAAAACTAAAGACCTAATAAGATCAACAAGAATCTCATATTTCACGAAAAAATTAGTTGACAGCCTAGGCGGCTATCTCTCGAACCCCTGTCCAGTCAGAGGAATCTTCGGTAGACTCCTTATATGTCTCTATGAGAACCTTTCTTGCCTTACGCTCTTT
>JBAUVX010000416.1:0-15616 GCA_049583465.1 Waddliaceae bacterium
AATGAGGAATCTGAAGGAAGCCGGAATCAAAATTGCTACCTAAACGAAAGTGAACCTTCGTAAGGCACGGGGAGGGGATGAGATGCCCTCGACCATCAAAATCCAATATCCTTTACGTAACGAACCGGGAAGGGAAGGTAGGTGAGCGATGAAAGTGATTATTCTTACCCAGGGAAGACCTGTAACTACGACAGGTGTTCAGCGACAATTATCTTTGCCGGCTGACGACAACTATCTTTGCCGGTAGTAAACAGGCATCTTACAATACTTCTTTATCCAAAGGAGATATTGCAGATGCCTGGAAAAAAAATAACAAATCGGCAAAGGAGACTATACATGGAAGCCGGATCAAAAGGAAAGATCCAAAAAATTGCTGCCGCACAAGCAGGTTTTTGCGAGCGTTCTGCTCGTAATATTTTTAAGAACCCAGTCAAAAAAGAAAGGCATTGGAAGACAAGGGAAAACCCTTTCCGGAGTATTTGGGAAAGCGCGCTTGTTCCCCTTTTAGAGGAAAATCCAAAACTTCAGGCCAAGACATTGTTGTATTGGCTTCAGGAGTTTTGATTGGCCTATTGGTCAATTTTGGTAAAAGAAAAGTAGAATACAAGCGGCTTTATCATCCTGATTATCTTGCCACTTGTGATCCTGCAGATCCTGTTTTTTCAAACTCAACTCGCATGTAGTTTGGCTGGCCGTCCACATTAAGCAGCCGCTGCCTGTGTTGCTGTGCTGATAGCCTGTTGATCAATTGCCAATAGGCGAGGACTTCCGCAGATCGCAATGGTACTTCCTCCTTCAACATGTGGTAACAAATGACGACTGCTTTGCGTGCTACCACTATGATTGCCCGCTTTTTACCTCGTCTAGGTACAAGAGCGCAATATTTTGCCCCAAGGTATGTCGATTTAGTGCGCGACATTGCCCACGCTACTTGAGTCATCGTTGTTTTTAAATGCTTATTCCCCTTGCGAATGCCAGAAAGTGAATTGATAACAGCTTAAATCAAAATCCTCATTCTCTCTCTGAGTGCTCTTGTGAGCCCTGTGGTGAATTATGCAACAACGCCCGATGAAGATACGGATGAACGAGAGAGCATTACTGGACTTTGTTCTTCATAGTCTGTTTATCGCGTGTAAAAATTCAGATTTCATTATCAAAAAATTTTGGCCATTTGTCTTTCATGTAAGCATTCTCATTTTCAAGATCCTGAAGAATTTTATCCCAATATGCAAATTTATTTTCATTTCCTTTTGTTTTGTAAATGCCCCTGATTAATGTCACAGCCTCTATCGATTTTTCTTTTTCTAATGCATCCAGTAGAAGTTTTTCTGCTTCATCTGAATCTATAGGAGAATCTGCTAAAAGATAGCACCCTGCCAGAGAAACTAAAAGAGCTGGTGGGCTGGGAAATGTTCTTTCTAGTGCTCTTTTGTAAGCCTTGTATCGTTCGTCGTATTTCATGATCAAATGATAAGCATCTCCTAAAAAAACATCATTCCTCCAGTTTTCGTTCCATTCTTTTGGATAAGATTGACGATATTTTTCTATAAGTTTAACGGCATACTCTCTTAAATTATCATCCATCTCTTCATTAAGAAGAAGTTTGCAGCTAAGAATCATCCCATCTTTGAATGAAAGAAATTCTAATACTTCATCTGGTTGGTATTTCTGAGAAATTTCCTTTAATTTATTCTTTTTGAGTAAATCTAAAACAGGATTCATGTATAAACTCTCTATTTTTTAGTAGTTATAACCCATGCATTCTTCAAAAAAGACTCCCCCGTTTCTACATAATTTTCAAAAATTACCTGCAACTCATATCCATTCACAACCTTTCTATATTCGGAGACTGTTGTTTTTATTAGAGAATTAGACCCATATTTAACAACCTCTTTTAAATTGATTTTGTCATTTATATGAATTTCCTCTAATAAAGTAATAACTTTTTTGAAATCCTCCTGTTTATTGCCGCTTAATTTTATAATCTTGTTCCAAGCATGTTTTTCCTGCATAACGTGAGAAACGACATTCGCATTACGAGGAATAATTTTACCTTTTTTAGCAGCCTCAAAAACAACTATTCTAGCTTTAGCGTGTTCAGCGCTTTTTTTGATAATCTTAGCCTTTTTTTCTTGAGCAACAGCACAACATTCGAGGGTAAACATCGAATTCACTTGTCTAAGTTGCCGCATTTTTTTGATTCCAATAATGGCCGTTCCCGGGGTTAAAATATCCACGCCATATTTTCCTATGATGTAGCCTGATTTGTTTCCCCTCTCAAAGTCAGATAACTTATCCCAGTTTGATACGAGGTCTTTTAGCTCCGGTACAACAAGTCCAATATTTTCTATCGCTGAATGTGTTTTTAGATATTCAAAAAGGGCATAAGAGGCATCGACAAGGTCTTTTCTAACTTCATTTGGAGAGCAGGCGCAAGACCACAAACCGTGTAAAATTCCTCGACAACAACTAAATACTGAAGGGACAAATTCAATTAAGGCGACACCTCCCCCTTTAACAATCCCAATGTAAAACCCAGCGCCATAATCCAACTTTCCTTTAGGACGTAGTTCATCACCTTTTGAGGCGCGTGTCTCGGAAAGAAGCTTCTTCATATATGGTGGTTGCTTGTCTTCCAGTTCTTTGCATTTCCAATAATCTTTAATGGCCAGATCAATCTCATTTAATTCAAAGTAAGCGTGAGCGCGTTCTTTGTATGCGTCTATTTTGGTTGGATCAATCCGTATGGAGTCACTTAAAGCGTTAACTGCTTCGGCATGTAGGAACAAGCTATTGAAATTAGTTCCAAGTAATAAGTAATATTCAGACATAAACCAGTCTGGCTGGCAAGAATTATTGAAATCAGAAGAACCTTTTTTCTGCTGAAGATGATGCTCTTTGTTTAGGGAAATTTTTTCCTTTTTAAGCTTCCTTGGTTTATTGGTTGAATTACTTTTTTTAAGGAGTTTTTTTGGTTGTTGAGGGATATCTAAACGCTTTTGATAAGTGTTTTTTTCATACAAGAAATGAATAAAATCTACTTCTTCTTGAATTTCTTGCGTCGGATGCAAACTCAAGCTTGCCTTATACATGTCCAAAAATTCGAGAGAAAGATCGTCTAAAATTTGATTCAATTTATCGGAAATTTTTTCACCTTCTTGTTGAGAATACCACTTTTGAGCGAATAGTTTGAGGTCTTCAAAAATCAAATAATAATCGGAAAATCTAAAAGCTGATGCTACCAGTGACTTATACATACAACTTCCCGGGTAATCCCAATAATCAAGTTCATTGGAAGAAGTTGTAAAATTGTCAAAAAGTTTTTTTTCTTTTCAAAACATTGCCCGGTTCTGTTTCGCTGAAAAGATTTTCAAGGGCTTTAACAGCCATGTTACTTATTTTTTCAGCCTTCACAGATGTCTCTGGCCAATAAGCTTGATAATTTGGGTATTTTTTTGTGTAATTTATCTGTTTTTTAAGAAAGGGGAAAGCCTTCTTATGCATAAAGTGTAAATACCCGCAATAAAATGGTTCACCATTGCAATAGCTACAGGATTTCCTCCTAGGCCAGTTCAAAATATGCCTTTTTTTCAAAGGGGGTATGACTGTGATATCCAATTTATCCGTATATATTCCCATGCCGAAGCACTGTTTGCAGAGTTCGTTGCTTGCATAGACAAAGTGTTCTTCTCCATCTTCATCGGTATAATCCGGCTCTTGATCATCTTCGATAGGCCAACCATCATAATAGTAGTCCCTTTGCATTGCTTGTATAGAAAAAGGAGTAAGCAAGATAACGAATAACAGAATAAACTTGACGCCGGAAACCAGGAAATTTTTCATGGTAACTCCCCACTAAAAATTGAGAATAAAGTAATAAAAAAAATTTTGCGAATCAAGGAAAACGTTGCGTTTTTTCGGTTTGAGCAGCTTTTCACGACGCTTTTCCCGGCATAGACATTGTCGAATAAAGGGAATAAGATTTGGCTTTAAGAAAGCCCCGGGTTGAACGATCGTAAGTGACACAATAATAGCTAAATATGGGTCACTTACGATCGTTCAACTGCAGTAACTTTCTCTTTGCCAAAAACCAAATCTTGAAGTTGTTTCGGTATAATGGGGATTGCAAAGGGGCTAGCCCCTTTGCCGGGGTTTGGGCAGAGCCCAAAAAAAAAGGAGCAGAAAGAGAATTTTACAGGAAAGAGTCTGCTCAGCCATTCCCGATAATGTTGACGGAAAATTTACGATATTATCGTAAATTCTTGGACAAAACTTACGATTCAAAGTAAGATGAAACGATGAGCAAGGCGACTTAGGCACAAACATTTAGAAGCCATCCCCCCGTAAAAAGCTTTTAACCCACATTCCGCATGTTGCGCGGGCGATTTCTTCATCTTTTTAATTCTAAGTGGATTACAAAATCCATTGAAATCACCTCCCGCAACATGCGGAATGTGGGTTTTAAACAGGCTTTTAATGGGCAAGCCCTAGAAGTCGTGCGATCGGCTTGGGGTTTCCTTTGTTGTTTATGAGTTTCCTATTCACCGGGTGGAACTGGAGAATATGATCACAAAAGAGCGACTGCACGACATTGTAGCCCGCATCTTTAGCAACCCTCTGCAGATGGCTCCCAAAATGATCGAGTTCTCTTTCGTTGTAATCGACATCGCCATTTAAGAACTTCGCCTCGCCGATCAGCTGCCCAAAGGCCGGATCGCCGAGATCTTCTGCGGCAAACTTGTTGGTCCCTTGAACGGTGAAGATCTCGTTTGAAAGATCGTAAATGCCCACCTTGCGCGTCCGCATCGCGGCCTGCTCGCCGGTTGTTGTTTCCCTATCTTCTTTAAGCTTGCGGTGGAAGAAAGCACTGTCGTTTTGGTCGATTGCCATCACTTTGAAGTTCCTGCTGCCGTTTTCCATCTCGTCCATGATGACCAGAACAGAGTATAGAGGCTTTTGCTCCACATCAAAAGGCCTCTGAGCAGCCTCGGCGACTTTCTGGGTCTTTTGGGCATAATAATTGTTCGACACGATGAAATTTGGGCTGAATATCTTGCTGGTTTTCTGCAATTTTTCGGGAAGGTAGAGGGACATCAAGTCTTTGACTCGATAGACCGCGTTTTTCTTTGAAATACAAAAACTTAGTATGTTGAAATGGAGCTCTGCTGTATATGCACCTAACGCCGCACCGGCAATAAAAGACCCGATTGCCCAGATGGTAGGCAAAGCAACCGGAACAATGCACAGAGTTTGGGATAGGAGACACCCTATGAGTGCACCCGGACCTGTAGCCAGAAACTTTTTAGCAGCTTTCAACGGTGGAAAGTTGTTAATGGCGTTTGTGAGTTTCTTAAGGGCGATATACTCTTTGCGAGGCTTTTCCCACCCGGGCTTAAAAAGATCCAACTGTTCGGGCCAAACACTCGGCTCCCGTTTGGAGACCTCCTCAGCAATATATGCTTGCACCTCCATCTCCACTTCCACTTCTTGAAGAACTTCGCACTCCATCCCTAAAGTGCCGGAGCCTGCTTTTACAGTAACCGGAAGGTTCATTCCCTCCCATTTCTCCAGGTACTTCTCCAAACGCTCCGATATGAATGCCCTCTCACGGATGTTTAAACCCTTAAGTTTTCGCACCTTTTTGAGATATTCTTCCCGGTAGTTGCGAAGACACTCTACTGTATCTTCATCAGGAGGGATAGCAGCATACATCTCCCAGGGATCCAGGCTATCGTAGCTGAAGAATTCCGATCGGAATTGCTTTAACAGCTCGATTGCACGGTCGACATTAGGTTCTTTGGCATTTGCCTTCGAGGCTTTTTCGAGGGCGATACCCAGGATCGAGTCTAACAGCACCCTGCGGATCTCATTATCCATCTGCTCCAGCTGGCTTTGGTAGTTCTTTTCAGCCTCTTGTTTCTGCTGATTAGCTGTCCAATAGACGAGGAGCTGCGAGATGCTAGGTGTTTGATCTCCAAATATCTCTTCTTTGAGAACAGCAGGATAGGCCACTTCAACCGATTGTCCATTGTGCCAAAGACGCATTCTTCCCGCTCCCTGGCCTGCTGCAGCTTTTGTGGTATCTTTTCCTACCGTCATCAGCCCGACAGCATCCTCTCCCTGTTTGACATCGCTTCCAAAGCAGCGGTTTTGATCGAAGAAGGTATGGGCGATGTCGGGGTCGATGTTGGCCTCTAACGGGTCGTGGATCTGCCCGGAGGCGATATCCATAATCTTGAACAGGCCTGCATTCTCATCAAAGAAGAGAACCGCTTCAATATCCCGATCGTCTTGGAATTTGCCGCGCAGCTTCGATGCGACTTGATAATTGGAAAGCCCTTTAAATTGCGCTCCGATATCGATCATGGCATGAATTTTAGGATTCTTTTTGACAACAGAGTCGATCGTCTCTTCCAAGGCATCTGCAGCCTTTGTGCTCTGAATCTCGTGTATCGTCTTCGGGTCGCTGCACTTTGTCAGCAGCAGGTGGGTCACCTGGCCGGATGTTCCCCGCATCGGAATAAAAACAGTATCGGGACCGTGGGTTGAGGTATCCTGAGGAGTTGCGCTCAGCGATGTAGAGCAGGCAAACTGGCTTCGGAAATTATGAACTGTGCTGATAAGACTCGTCGGGTAGTGTTTCAACTGAGGGACAACGATATTGCGTATATAATAAAAGAGAGCTGTCTTATTTCTCCTGAGGTCGGTGTTAACAAAGAGCTCTTCAATATCTTTGTCGTTTAATGTGGTCAGCGGTTTCCTTAATCCCGGACAGATCGTCCTATAAAATTCAGAAGCTTGCGTGCGGTCCAAATGCACATTGTTTTCTGCTTCTTTGAGGGCTTCCTCCTTGAGGAAGGCAAAAAGCTTTTTAAATTGATCTGCAGTCAACCCTTTGTGAAGATAGGTGATGTAGGTTTTACACATCGTTTCGTGCAGGTTTTTAAACTGCGAAGGACTCGTCTTCGTTTCCTTGGGTGTGTTGGCACTAGAGTAGGAGATGGCATATTCCTTGCTTTTAATATGGAGTTTGGATAAACCAAAATTCTCATCGACAGACCCTTTTAAGGCTGTTTTGAGCACGTGTGCGAGCATCCCTTTGACAAGGGCAATCTGCTCTCTCACACTCTCTTGTATCCATTCGGGAACGTCGCTGTCTTTGTTTAAAACGAAGTTTTCAAAACTTTCCCTATTTTCCTCGTCGATGTGAAACTTTTCTGCGAAGTGTTTCGCAAGGCATGGAGCGATGACCCCATCATAGTCATCTTCAGAAGAGAAATTCTGTTGGTTTTCCGTGATCTGAAGCAACTCATCAAGTTTGCCTTCGGAGAGAACATCGAAAAACTCTTCGAAAATCTCTACCTGTTTGCTCGAAAGAATTTCCGGGTTCCCGATGGCGTAGATGAGCTTGTCCTTAGGATTAAGAACAACGTGGGACTCATCGATGGTGCTCCAGCCTTCAGTGCGGATGAGGCGTAAAATCTTCAGAAAATACCCAATTTGCACCTTCAGTTCAGCCATGTCCTCAGTTTCCCCGCTTGCCCTGTCGAGAATGAGCAAAGCATGAAGTTCCAGCGCTCGCAATGACTCGGATCTTAAATTGATCGGCCTCCCTTCTTTTTGATCTTTCTTGAGCTCCTCATATAAGTGTTCAAGGGATTTCGTTGAAAAAGCACTCGTACGATCAAACGTGAATCGGTCCACCTTCCTGCCGTAGCTCTTGTCCATTTGCTCTCTCATGTCGACAGCATTTTGCATTTCCAAAGAGGAGGGCCAGACGTTGACGACAAGGCGGCCTTCCAATCCCTTTTTAAAGTCGGCGCTGGGAATGAGCGTCTTTGTTTTCCCGAATCCTGTAGGCATCTCAGCGAGGATTTCATCGTGCTCGGCGTTGGTGACTTCTTCCAGCTTCTCCAGCTGATTTTGGCGATAGTGGTAGCGGCTTGCGTGCTCAAACCACTGTTCGCTCACGTTCTCCGGCGCGGGGTCATAAGCCCGGACAATTTTGAGGCTTTTAGCGACATTCTGAAGAAGCAGCTTCCTTTTGCCGCGATCTTCACCCGACTGTGCTTTCTGAAGGGTGGTTAGGATCCTATTCATCTGTTCGACACGTGTCGATGTGATCAAGTAGTCCGATGTCCCGACGAGCAAACGCTTGATTTCCTTCTCGCTAAGATGGGTTTTTTCTCTAAATGATTCCACGTCGCCTTTGAGGGTGAGCTCTCTAAGATCATCCCAGGTGAGTTGTTTGCGGAAACCGATCTTCTGAATGTGTTTCCGATTCCGTCGTTCCGTCTCCTTGGGGATGTCGTTGAGCTGCCAAAGCAAAGCAGCTTTTTGCACTTTGAGCCTGGTCGCAAGGGTGTGTGCTTTGCCTTCTAATTCATCCCTAAGATCTTCAAGCTTAAGGCCATCATTTAACTCGTATGTTGTTTGAACGTTCGGCCTGCCCTCAAGGTAATGATCGAGTTCCTCCTGTTCTTGCAGAAGTTTCTTTTCAACATTTTTATCGGGGTGCGACGTTGGCAGGCGGACATCATTATCTGCCGCGGGGGGTTCATGCGCTTCGAAATAATGGTTCAGGAGTTGGTCGAAATACTGATCGAAGGCCCGATCGGTCTCCTTAAGACCTTTCCCATCGCAATCGAGAACCGCCTCCCTGCGGCCCTCTGTTCGATGCTTTTTTGAAAACTTTTTCTTAAATGGCTGGGCTAATTGCTCGTATAGCTGTGTGCCTATTGAGAACTTGCCGCTTGGGAAGCAGACTGTTCTCAATGTATAAAACACCCGCAGGGTGTTGCTGCTGATTACTTGCCATGTCTCGCCTCCCGTGATGAACCCGATTGCAAAGTCTCGCCAATTCTTTGCAACCGCTATTTTGTAGCGTTTTTTCGATTGCTTATCCCAATTGGCATTATTATCATAATCAGACTGTTTTTCGTGGTATTGGTTCTGATAATCATTCAATAGCCAAAGGGGCGGGTACCACCAAGAACGATGACTGATTTTTTTTACTAGAGTGTAAAAAGGGGTGTCGAGGTGTGAACTCATGTCGATCATGTTGCGAAGCTTTCCTTTCTCCGCTTTTGACCCCGATTTGATGATCCTATACAAGGAAAAGAAATGGCTGCGAAAAAAATCTTCGTCTTGAATACAAAATTCGGGGAGGGGTGCGTTTTGATCTTGTTCTTCAAATTTATTAACCAGATCATTCGTTGTGATGAGGGTCTCTTTTTGTTCTTGGAGGCAGCTAACGGTTTTTGCTCCGAGTTTTGCGATTCCCTTTTCCAGGTAGCGTTTTCTCGCTCCCCACTCCCATTCTAACATCTTCTGCTGAAGATAAAGCAAGATGAATTTTCGCAGAAGAGCGCCATCTTTTTTGAGCTCTTTTTTTGCCAGTGCAATTTGTTCCTCTATTGCATCGAAGATGATTGCCAGCACTTTCTTTTCTTCTTCTACACTTAATTTCAAAGAGGGAAAATTGGCATGATTCGAGAAATAGGACCGGTAAGTTTCGACTATCATTCCAAAATCAATCGAATCACTTTCTTCGGAGGAGTAAATGGGTAAGGGATATTTAAGCTGATTCTCGTGCAAGAGCAGTGTGAGATGCAGCAGCAGCGCCTTTGCAGCAGTGTTTTCATCTCGAGCCAAATGCTCGATCATCATTCTAATGATCGAAAGCGCTGCATTGCCTGATTCAGGATCATCGGCAATACGATCCAGCGGCGTCATCTCCTTGAACATGTTTAACGCCTTGTCAACATCTCCTCTTGCGCCAAAGAGGTAGGCGAGATAGAGTTGGGATTCGATGTTGCGGCTTGAAAGACCGCCGTTTTTCACTGAAAATTCCAGCCAGCTCGCGTTCTTATCGAATGCAATTTGCTGCTCAATTTTTCTGTCAAAAGGGGAGGCTGCAAAACTGACTTTCAGGGGGACCTTTGGCAGAAGAATCTTTTGTTCTCCTGCCATATTTTGAATAGCGATAAAACGATCGACTTTTTCCAACCCCTTCGGCTGACTGCTCTCGATTAAGAAATACCCGGGGAATTGTTCGCAGAAGAGGTACTTCTTGCCTTCGACTTCTTTTACATTGAAGCTCAGCCCAAACCTTGGCAGCTTAACTCCTTGAAGGCCGCTTTCATCGTGATGATTTTCGGGATCTACTTTCCAGCACTCGATATAGCTTGCATCGTATTCGATCCGGCTGAGGCTTTTGACTAGTTTTGGCGCTCGGATAAAGGGAATCCAGCTCTTGCTTTCATCGACCGTGACTGTCCCTCTTGTGTATGGATAAATGTGTGTGATTCTGTAATCATTATTCCACATTTTTTCCAATTTGACATTGACAACAGGATCTCCCCCTTCTTGGAACCCGATGATTTCCGGATGATCGCCGTCGTGAACCCAGCAATGGACACTTTCCGAAAAAATGGTTGGAATGTTCCCACTCAAAATACCGGGAGTATTGAGATAGTTGAACCTTTTGCCGTTGATATTTCTTTGAAACTCCAAAGGATTATCCGGGCCGGTTTCCTTGACAATTAGTTCATCTTCAAGCCCTTTATTGATCACATAGATGTTTGTTTCAGGAATGTTTTCACACGTCTCGATCGCTCCTTTAAAAATCTTTTTAAAGGCCTCATCCTCAAAAATCCTCTCGGGAATTCGGGTGAGCAGACCTCCTTCCTTGTCGACGATTTCCCCTTTTCGAATATCAATGCGATACTTTTCACACTCATAAACAGGACATCTCCCTTCCCAACGGTACTCGTTTTCGTTAGAGCATACCGCTCTTAAGACGTTGTTCATGATTGGATCGATAGAATTCAAAGTGGACAAGTGATTGTTCACATGAGCCATCAACCGCGGCAGGTCTTCGACAGAATTTCCTTGGTTTCCGTATATCGAGCTAAGGATTTTCAAGCCGATCACATCTTCTGCAAGCCGGTTTAAGAGCTCAGGGTCGTTTTGGAACGTTTGAGCATCGATATTTTCGTAAAAACTTGCGAGAGTTTGGTAGCATTTCACCCGATCGGGTCCGTTATGTTTACAGCGGGGAAAGATCTCGTCGAGGATGACTGTTCGGAAGTCCTGCATCATCGTATCCGATTCGTAGTCTTTAGCAAAAACCTTGACGTCATTCCCTAGCTTTGCGAGGAATAAACATGTCTCCCAATCCTCAAGCTGGCGGTAATGGTTGATGGCGTTGCCGACAGCCTCTGAAAAGAACCGCAACATCGCGGGTTCATCATGTAATTGAGAAAGCAGTCGCAGGGGTCTGAAAAGATGCATTTTGATGACATCTTGTATCTCTTTTTCTTTAAGCAGCAGCACGTGATTGTTGATGAAAGCGGTTGTTCGGGCAAACTCCTCATAGGGATCCCCTCCCATCATTTCAATGTCGCGAGAGGTTTCAAGGCTTTGGTTTTGAAAGATTCCTTGCCGAGGGATCAAATCATTCTGGCCGACTCGCTTGCTTAAATCCTCAACGAGTTGATTCTCTTCATTCCACCGCTTGGGGTGATTCAGCAGCCTTTCGTCGAAGACATCCTTTCGGATATGATCGAAGTTAGTTAGCTCCAAAAAAAGATCTGTTGAATCTGCTCTTCGCGCGCGTCTTACCGATCTTCTAGGTGCACCTCCAATTGTAAATGTAAGTGCACCTTTATTTTGAAGCACTAACCAATTAACCTCGCTGTAAACGTGAATCGTGCAAAGAAGGGAGCTTCGTAATAGGGCATGCACGCTTGCGGGGAGCATGGAATCGCTATCCCAGGGCTCTGCCATCAGCACCCCAAGTTGCTCTCCTTGCGAATCTTCAGGCAAAACATTTTTACGGTAGAATTTGTTTTGAAGTTCGGAATCGTTGTTGATTTCCTTCAAAAACTGATTAACATAAAGAAAAGTAGGATCGCTTTTTATACTCTCTTTATCTATTTCCATAGAAGGAGTCGAAAAATACCTACCCCATGCATGATGTTTAGTAAAATTCTTAAAAGAAAAAAGGCTCTCTTTACAT
This sequence comes from Waddliaceae bacterium, assembly GCA_049583465.1. Classification (GTDB taxonomy): domain Bacteria; phylum Chlamydiota; class Chlamydiia; order Chlamydiales; family Waddliaceae; genus JBAUVX01. Next base: position 12,023 of record JBAUVX010000416.1, read on the forward strand.
GTGGATTTTAATTCTTCTATTGACATGACCTCATTTAAGCTCTCCAACTTAAAATCCGGAATAAAATACTTGAGAACATCGTCCAAACGCTCCTGGATTTTCGGGTTTGCCATCACAAAGTAAGGGGATTTAATTTGAAAGAACAAATCATCGCAGGCGACCTTGAAACCCTCCAGCTTTGTTTCAGGCAACCTGTAGGCGAGTTGCGCATTGGTGGCAAAAAGCGAAAACAATAGCACTGTCGAATCAGGGGAGTAGACATTAGAGGAGTAGACCTTAGAGGAGTAGACCTTACTGTTATCTTTTTTCTCTGATAGATAGCTTGTGATGAGCTTATAATCCGACATCAATTGATAAATCTCTTCCATCAAAGGGGCGATTTGATGCTCGTCGATGTGATTCCAATTGGAATTCTCTTCTCTTGATGACCGGGGGAGCGCGGTGATAAACCGGGCGAATTGCCCCTCGCAGATTTTTCGCAATGTATTTTTTTGTTGTTGATTTAAAAAGACAACATCATCTCCAAATACCTCGAAAGGGCCCTTTTTACGCTTCACAACATCGACTAAGTCGCTGAATTGGCTGCGAAAACCGGCAATCGCCTCTTTTAATTCCTCTCCATCGAAACTGTCTAAGGGAACATCCACCTGAGTGTTTGAGAGAAGTTTTTCCACAAATATCTCGAACCGGCTTTTCGTGTCAGCCTTGGAAAAAGAGGCGCGCCTCTCGGATTGTATCAAGTCGGAAGTGTCCGCTTGAATTGCATCTTCCAAGAGTTTTCCTGCATCGGCGGTTAAAGAGGGCTCTTCAGCATCGTCTTCAACCCCCTCTTTTTTAATATTGAGGGTAGCGAGCGTTTCTCTTATATCGAGGAGTGTTGCCTGTAAATCTGCCAGGTCTTCGTCGGCAAGCAAATGTTTTTCGTAGAGTTTTTCGGCCGATCGGGCAAGATTATCCATCACATCGTGAAGAAGAAAGTCTTGAGATTCTGTGAGTGAGGCGTCGAGCTTGTTAACAATCGAGACGAGCGCTTGTGTTTGCAGGAAGTATTTGATTTTCTTATAGCAATTCACACCCTCCTTTTCATTTTTCAAAGACCCTTTAAAGGCATGGCATAGAGTGTAGTAAAGAGAGGTCGACACTGCCTTTGCTGCGCAGGTTCCCGATCGTTGGGGTTTCTTAAATAGATCAGGATGGTCGAAAGGGGATTTTGCTGCCTCTACCTTCCCTTTAAGATAATTAATCAGCGGATGATAAATATTCTCATCATCGAAATCGAGCATCCCATCCCACATAGGACGGACCTGCAATTCCAAAAGAAAAATAAATAAATCTTTATCGAGCAATCTTTTTTTATCGAAACCGCTAATGGTGATAAATTCCTGGCATTTGGTCTCTTCTTTAATCTCTCCGGTCAAAGGGTCTTTTTTGGTTTCGGTAATGGAGGGATGGTGGTTTAGGCCCGCTCCCGCATTGACAATGGTAAGGGTCCCTTTTTTTGCGTTAACAAACGCCGTCATGGCATGACTTTCGCCATTTTTTGACAGCCACCCACAGGGTACCCATCCCATTTTCTTTTCTTTAAACTGTTGGGACAATTCTTCAGCATAGTCCTGAATAAGCTTAGCACGCTCTTGAGCTGAAAGGGAATCGCCTTCTTTAATTAACCTCTTGATGCGCTCTGCAATCTCAGCAGCAGCATTCAGATCCTCAACGAATATTTCCAGCTCCTTTCGATGCGATGAAACAAATGCGAAGTTTTCATTACCCTCCTCTTCTTCAGTTAAGACAGAGTCAATCGCACGTTGAAAATAACCGAGGCTTTCCTTCAAATAATAACCCTCTAAAGGGGTCCCTTTGATATGGCCATCTCCGGCTAAGTTGGCAAAGAGCCTCCAGTTCATGTCTTCATGCTCGCCTAGGGGATGGGGGTTTTTTAGCCAGGATCTGCCTTCAATCCGGCTAGCTTGATTTGCGTTGTGTTCTTCATGGGCATCGCTGATTTCATCGAACGTAGAAGTATCAACATCTAATTGGGGATTCAGAGGATTCATTATTTAGTCCATTTTAAATCATGATCCTAAGTATTTATAAAGACAACCCGGTTTTTGTTCTCATTAATTGGGCTTCTTAATTATAAGCTTTAGGATCGGAAAAATTATTTATTTACAGTTATGCTGGTATATGATGGCTTTAAAGGAGAACATGCTAATAGAACTTAGGTTTTATGTCAAGCAATGCCATAGGTAGAAATTAGAACAAATGCAACAGTGAAAATGAGAGTGATTTCAAGATGGGGTCAAAGCCGCTGAGAAGGAAGTCCCAATGCACAAGGTTCGACTTCTGACCTATTTGAGGTTAACCAATAAGAGGCTGGGGATTTTGATCAGCTTCGGTCAAAAAAGTGTGAAGGATGGGATCAACAGGGTCGTTAATGGCCTTTAAAACCTTCTTTGCGAGTTTGCGTTTGATTTTTTTGGGAGGACTTACGCAACAAGGCTCGTATAAAGAGCCAAATACAACAGTTCAAAGAACCTTAGATAGTAAAGATCTTCACCGACTGTGGGTTGATAAACGCAGGAAGCCAAGCAAATACCACCCATGGAGATAGAAGGCAACCGTTATCGGTAAACCCAAGAAAACTCAATATTTGGCTTGACACGATAGAAATGAGACTTTTTCACATCGGAAAAACCAACGATAAAACGATATGAACGATAAAGAAAAAATCAATATCACATTCTTTTCCATTCCGGCTTTCTACTACGAAGGTTCACTTTCGTTTAGGATTCTCATTATAAATGAGATAGATTAGATGATTCCGAGGAATCCGGAAGCAATAAAAGTCGTAAAAAAAATCCTCTTTTTTTATAATGATGGTGAGGAAAAAAGAGAGAGGAGGACAAAATGTCTAGTCGAGAATTAAACGAATCTAAGAAGATGCTGGATGCCGAGAGATGGGAGTTGGATCAAATTATCATGACTTTCTGGGAAGCAGAGAGCAAGAAAGAAAGGAAAAAAGTAGAGCTAGAATGCTATAAGCTCTTTAAAATGATCGGCTTCAAAACCGATTTTATCGATTACCTCATCGAAAATGATGCCAAAGATCTGGCTGACGAAATGAACCACTTTTTGGAAGTGTATCACACTGTTCCACACGAGCATGAAAAACGGAAAGTAGCCTAATCGCACCTTGGATCAAATCGAGCCTGCGCATCTGAATTTGAAGCTAAGGCCTTAAGGCCCTAAACGCCAAGTTTGGGCAGCAATTAGGGTCTTGGAGGGGTTTCGTTGAAATTGACATGGGGGGGGGAGGTGGTGCTCGCAGCTTTTTCCAACTGATCCCGGTATCCCGGATCGAGCCGGTTAACGACCCCATTCCATGAGAGATAAAGCCAAACGATTCCCCAAATGAGCAACAGGATATAGGTGAGTTTCAGCCACCGGGCAATTTGAAACCCACATTCCGCATGTTGCGCGGGCGATTTCTTTATCTTTTTGATTCTAAGTGGATTACAAAATTTCGATTGGTGACTACAGACCAAGCTTCGATTTTGTAACCCACTTAGAATCAAAAATCTATTGAAATCACCT
>JBAUVX010000417.1:0-13512 GCA_049583465.1 Waddliaceae bacterium
TCGTTACCCCCCCCCCAATTAAACATATAGTCATGTTGATCAGCGATTTTTAACGACTGTGCAAAAATCATCCGATATAATCCCATTTTTTTGTCTTTTGACGTGTCATAGCCCAAGGGGCCGCAAGCCATCAAAGTGCCCTGTTTTTCATAGGAACCAAACGCATCGATGATGCCGTCGGCATTGCGCAAAGCAAAATAGGTATACCAGATATGCTTATGGCTGTCTTGAAAAAATTGCAGGGTTAAATTGGGATTTTCTTTGCTGTGCTTTTCTATAAAAAGCATTTGGTAGAGGCGATGCATGCGTACAAGATCTTCCGTGCACATTTCCTCATGGGAAACAAAGGTGTAGTTTTGCTTTTTAAGCAGCACGAAATCCCTTTTTGTATGACTGCGTTTTAAATAGCTTTGATTGGGATGAAAAATGTGCACGTTTCGTGTAGGCACCATGAGAAATTGATTCGCCACCAAACTCTGATAAAGAGAGGGTTTTGTCACTTCATCTAATTTTGGGAAAATGATGGCGTGATGAGGGAATTGGGAGGTTAACCTTTGAATACAAGAGGCAACATCTTGGGAGGATAGTTCAGGGTAGGCAATGGCATCGCAGGGTTTGTTGTTCACCTGGATCACTTGGTTAAATTTTGTCGTTTTAAATGTGAGCGAAAAAAGAGAGGTGCTCAGGTTAATTCCATGTCGAAGCCAAGGAATTCGAAGCGATTGCATGCGCTGTTTCGGGTATTTGCAAAACATATTGAAAGGAGAGCAGAAGGGTGCGTTATCGTACTCTTTATCGTTCATTGTCCCTATTAAGGTATTCGATCCTAAAGAGATTGCCAGTTGTTCTGTTTTGACATTGGAGACTAGCCTGTTATACCCTTTTTCAAGAATCCTTCCTACCAGGTCGTTTTGTTGCAGGTTGCCTTTTGATAGGTAGTCGCTAAAATCTTCTTTTGTAAACACATCAATGCCGCTATCAAACACGTTTTTAGGAATCGTATCCGGTTTGATCTTCTCTTTTTCGCTATTATCCACCATCACCCTCCCAGCTTGTTTTTGTCTTTTCTTTCCCACTCGCTTCGAGAACGGTGGGAAAGGGAAGATCGTCCGCAGAAATTTTCAGTGTATAAAGACAGGTAGCATAAAGACAAGGAAAATTTAAATCCGGGTTTTAACAGAGAGGATGAACGTTGGCTTGCAGGATGGCAATGAGCAAAGAGCGCTTTTAATACTTTGAGGGTCGGCCTTACGAAAAGAAAAAATCTTCAGGAGTGAGTGAAATGTTACCCATGTTTTGAAACAACTCCGCGAGCTCGGCGGTGTATCCGATTCTTTAGTTTATTTGTTTATATTCTTAAACATCTGTACATATAAAATTAACAATGACCTTATATTTTCTTAAATGTCTCCTGGTATGGTTCAGCATATTTTTAATAAAATAGGTATTGTGGATAATGATGCAATTAATAAGAAGTTTTCTGAATTTTTCTTTTCCTTCTTCCTGCATTGTCAGTCAAATAGACGGGTTAACTGAAAAAGTTCATTCCATTTTTTTTGATTCCATTTCGTTTGGAGAGGCGCAAAAGACAACCAAGAAGTATTGGATGCAACTAGACAATCGTGCTCTAGAACAGTTAAAAAATATCGATCAAAAAGCCAAACTAGAAGAAATAAAGAAGTTTTTTGAAAAAGTCCGGAAAAGTACTTTCCGCTTGATTAAAAATAAACGGAGAGTCAAAGATTTAAGGCAAAAAATTGTCTATTTGCAGATGAAAGTATGGAATCAAGAGCGTGGATCGGAGCAATTACCGGCTGATTCCCATGAGGATCCCCATCTCTTTCAAAATATTGACGCTTTTGTCGAGAATAGTTGTCGGAAAATGTTTGGGGGGAGCGAACCATTAACTCTTAATGAGAAAACGTTAACAGTTTGGGAAGAGATCTACAGAGAGCTGGGTGGAGAAGATGCGCAGATAATGCTTAATGCGATCGAAGAGTATCGTCAAGCTCGAAATGAGCATCCGCACATTAATGAAGAGACGGTCGATATAAGAGAAGAGCGAAGTGAAGAGATCAAGAAAGCGCTCAAAGAGGAATGTAAAAAGTACGTCCCTTTGCTTTTGGGTAATAAAGAAGTTAGAGAGCTTTTTAAGATACAGGTCATTCGAGACGGCTTAAATCCTAAAATTTTCTTTCAAAATCCCTTTGCTGCGCATTTTTTACGTTCTGCCGAGTCTTTAGAAAGGACGGTGACAATGGCTCGTGACAGCTGTGATTTTGATAAAGAGGGTGATCCTGTTATCAAGTGTTTTCAAGAAAATGTGAAGGATCAAAGGATATTTTCCAGCATTAATGCGTTAGAAAAAGAGAGGTGTCCATGGCATTATCAAAGAAAAATTCGGACCCTTCCGGGCTACAAATGGCATGAAGAAGGAGGAAAGAGCTTTAGGAACATGATGGGTTGGCATACGTTAGGTCTGAGCAAAAAAGACTGTGCAATTGACAAAGGAGAAGTTGACCCGGAAAATGAAGCAGGATACATCTACACGCAAGCATTCGGCCTTATTCCCTTTAATCCGCGCACATGGTCAAAGCCCGACCGTGATGGGAATTGGCGAGCCATTGACATAAAGGAGGAACATTTTTGGAAACACCTCCCCCCCTACAAGGTCGAAGACATCGAATTGGGAGAAAAAGATGATGAAGGTTATCGAATAGAATACCTTGTTTCGCATACACAAAAAGAACAACAGTTAAGTGGCACACACGCCTTTTCTTGTTTAATTATTCCTATAGAAGAACCAGCAGAGGAAGATGGTAAACGTCGAGTTAAAGTAGGGTATTATCCATTTGGAATGTTTGCTCACTATTTTCAGGGAGGGAACCGAACATTAGCAACAATGAAAAAGGAATATCACTATATGGATCAAAACCTTCAAGAAACAACGCGAGGGTTTACTTCGTGGCAAAAAATCCTCAGCAAGCAGGAATTTGAGTCCGTTTTGAAACAAATAAGAAAAGAAAGGGAAGAAACGATCAATGAAGGTCGAGGCATAACAGATCCGAGCTTTTCGTTGGCAACAAATAACTGTGCGGAGGCTGTACGAAGGGTGAATGTTAAAACAAGAGGCGAGCCGTTGCCATTAAATTTTCCCGGACGCTTTCTTTTAGATGGAACTTTAGGAAAGATAGGCCGGGTTGTGATGAGTATCCTCTCTTTTTCTTCCTTGATTAGGAGGCAGTTTCTTGGTTGGATTGGAGCGGATAAGAAGGGAAAAAAATGGAACCTAACATTGAAGAGCCCTTATACCCTGCGGGCTTATCTGCAACTAAAAAGAGAAACAGAAAGGTTCAATGCTCCCTTTACCGGCGAGCGTATGCCCCTGCTAATTGGGCGTTGTCCATCGTATGCAAAGTCGAGGTTGCAATAAAAAAAATAAACTTTAATAAATCTTAATTTTTGTTTTGTAAGATCTTTTCACATATTAGTTAGTCGGTTATTTTAAACTATTAATTTTAGGTGTACTTTGAATATTTCAACTGGATATCCTGTTGGGCGTGGATCTGAACAGCTTCAAAAAGATAATCAATCTTCAAAAAAGTTCGTTGCCGCCAATGAGTCAAATCTGAACTCATTAGAATCTCAAAAAGTAAAAAATTCGGATCAATTGAGTTTGATTTTTCGAATAAAAATTATTATAAAAAAATTTCTTTCTTTCATTAATTTTATAAGTAAAAAAACAAATAAAGAAATCAAAGAATATGTCTTTACTCAGCAGTGCAACGATAGTTGTCATCTATCTCCTTTTAAAAATTTACAGATCCTAAGCGATCTTCGTGAAAAAAAATTTGATATTGAGAATGCCAAGTTTCTGACACGCCGCCAGTGGCTTGGAGAGAACCAACCCATGCTTGTAAAGTGGCATGCGTTGACTGATCGGATAACGGATCCGAAAAATCGAGAAAAATTTCCTCATCTTTACGAATTTCTGATGCAAGGGCTTAAAAATGCCCCGGTTATGCCGCACTTTTACGATGAAAACGGAAAATTTTCCTTTAAGGGAGTTTCAGGAATGATGGAGTTCGCCTCTATTCCATACTTTTTGCTTGATGTTGAAGCCCTTGGGAGATGCAAGATTCCTGTGATGGGAAAAACGCTTGATTTTTCTAAAATGATCGAAGAAAGCGAACTTTATCTTAAGTCCTCAATTGTTGATGATGACGGGACATTGAAAATCTACAACCATTCGACAAGTAAATTTACTTCGATTAACGAAGTTGATTTCCTTCAAACAGAGCTTGTCGATGGGGTACAGCAAGTGAGGTATGTTTGGGATAAAGTGACTCCTAAAATCAGGGCTCAGTACTATATTCCTCCAAGAGTGGATGGTTTAAAAGTTGAAATGGTTAACCAGCCTGTGCTTGGTTTTAATAGAGTGGGAATTATCAAAGGAATTGGAGGAGGTCTTCATTTAGACGGAAAACTGTACATGCCTTTTGAAATGTCTCTCCTGAGGCTGATGTTTCTTGTAGCGGGTGTGGATTCGTTTAATGATACGATTGAAGAAGGAGATAAACTTTACCCCGTGCATCAAGAAATTAGGAATTTGATGGCGGAGGATCCTGAAAATATGTGGAATCCAAATACGCTGAAAAAAGAGAAAATCATCCAGTATCAGCTAGCTGAAATTTTTAAAATGAAGCCCGAGCTTTATGAATCTGCTAAAAGAACAGTGGATTTTCTTTTTAGTAATTGGAAAACTTATAACGACCAAAAAAATGGCAAGTTTCGCAACCAATTTGATGAGAAAATAGCCCATTCAGAAGAGTATATTTTGGGTGAAGAGCAAGCTCTTGGCTACTTCTTCCTGCAAAATATAAGATACCTGTGGTATTCATCCATAAATCCGAAGGTTTTTATTGATAATTTAGAGATGGGATTGAACGATAGGTTTAGTCAGTTATCGCACTTCTATATAAAGAGGCAGGCAAAGAAGAAAGTTGTGATGGAAAATGGAGATAAGAAATCATTTCTAGATGTTTGGAAAGAGCTTCTTTCCTCGCTTCAAAGTGAACATCCGGAGCAACAAGATTTTATCAGTTTTGATGAACATGGATGGGTTGTATCGTTTGATCCTGATGTCATCGCATTACAGAATGGCTCTGCACAAAAGATATATGATCGCGAGCTGCTAAGCGAACTTGGAATCGCAGGAATTGAGTCATGGTGGGGAAGCGAGCTTGGACTCTGGTATTCAAGATTCCGGAAAAATTAAGCCGCAAGTTTTTGTAGCCCCAAAAGGAAAAATAGGCCGCAACCCGCGGTTAAAGGGATTCCAGTAGAGGCCCCATTTCAGTCATTTTTGTTGAGTGTCCAATGATTCCGATGACATTTCCATTCTTGTCAAACAGGGGTGCTTTAATGGAAAAGTACAGTGAAGGTTCTCTTCTCTTTTTCCCTTGAATCTTTTCAACAAAAGTCAGAGGCTGCCTGCTTGCGATGACACTTTTGTCGTTTTCTCTGATTTGATCTGCTTCCTCTTTTGAAAATAATTCGTGGTCTGTCTTGCCGATAGGATTTTCTAGGAGATCCTCGTGTACGCTATGACTACATGCTATAGTTGTACCTTCGAGGTCTTTAAGGTAGGTACATCCGGGAACTTGATCCATTAACTGGGATGGGGTCCACTCGGCAAAGATTTGTTTAATCTCTTGCATAGAAGGTTTGGTAATCATAACACCTCCTCCCTTATTCATGGGTTTCCTCAATTCTATTGAACACCTATTATCGCTATGTGTCAAGGATTTTAAAAAATTTGTTTCCAGAGAGTAGAAGAGTTTTTGAACCTCTCTCGCCTAAAGGCGAAAGATTCCTGCTTCACAGCTTCTAGCAACCCAGACAGCTCCGCAGGCTTTTTCCCCCGTCGTTCCGACGGCTCGGTTGATCGAGTCAACGGTAGAGAGATTAGTAGAAGAGAGGATTTAATGCAACCGCCTTACATCTCGGCCATAAATGACCGGGTTTTTCGGCGCAATAGGATAAACATCTGAAAGTCAACGATATATTTTCAACTACCCTCTAAGTCAATAATAGCCCGGGTTGTGATCGTTCTAACCATGAACCTATCCGAGATGAATTTGCGGATAGGTTCATGGAAATGCTCACCGTTTCTTAAGCTTGGTTGGGCGATCTTTCCGAAACAACGTCAATCGCACACACATTGACTGTTTGGGGTTGAAACAAATTCTTCAGTTTGTTAAACTCAACTCACTTCTTTTAACCAATGGAGTCAATCTAACGCGGGGTGGAGCAGGGGTCAGCTCGTTGGGCTCATAACCCAAAGGTCGGAGGTTCGAATCCTTCCCCCGCTATTTTTTTAATCACAAATGATGAATGGGGGGTCGTTCCTCAAAGAATTTGGCGGTATAGCTCAGTTGGTAGAGCGGCGGAATCATAATCCGCGAGTCGCTGGTTCGAGTCCGGCTGCCGCTAATCAATAAATTATTGTCATCACCTTAGCCGTCAAGGTCTTTCTCATTAATAGTCGATTTGGTGTGTGAACATGATGATTAGTGTGTTCCAATTGTTCTCTATCGGCATCGGACCGTCAAGCTCCCATACTGTGGGGCCGATGAAAGCTGCTTTTACTTTTATCAAAAAGGTAAAAGAAAACAATTACCTGACAAAGGTAGAAGCGATACAAATTGACCTCTACGGCTCCTTAGCTTTAACAGGCAAGGGTCATGGAACGGATCGAGCCGTCCTTCTGGGGATTCAAGGAGAGCAGCCGGAAACGGTCGATCCCGATGAGGTAGATCGCATCCACCGACAAATTCAGCATACGAAAAGGGTCTGCTTATTCGGGCAGCACTCTATTCCTTTTGAAGAAGAACAACACCTCCTTTTTCACATGACGCATCAGCTTCCCTATCATCCAAATGGAATGAAACTGACAGTGTTTGCAAAAAATCAACATATTCTTTTCAATGAAACCTACTATTCTATTGGAGGGGGTTTTATCCTTAATCACCAAGAGATTCATCAAAAGGAGCGGTTGGGGAAAAATGGAAGCGGGCCTCCTTACCCTTATACATCGGCCAAGGAGCTGCTCTCCCTTTGCAAAGATCATCATTGTCGAATTGATGAACTCGTGATGGCAAATGAGAGTTTTTGGAGGAAAAAGGAGGAGGTCCGTCGCGGTCTATTGAACATTTGGGAAGTCATGAAAAGCTGCATCGAAAGGGGGTGTCGTCGAGAAGGAGTGTTGCCCGGAGGACTCAATGTTCCAAGAAGGGCCTCGGGTCTTTACCGGAACTTGAAAGAAAACCAAAAGAATGGAAATGAAGAGCCCCTCGTTGCTATGCAATGGGTTAACCTTTGGGCGTTAGCAGTTAATGAAGAAAACGCAACAGGAAGTCGTATTGTCACAGCACCAACAAATGGTTCGGCGGGGATTATTCCTGCGGTTTTGCTTTACTACGAACGGTTCACGCCGCATTTTTCAGAGGACGGGATCGTCACTTTTCTCCTAACGGCCGCAGCCATTGGGATGCTCTATAAAATGGGAGCTTCGATTTCTGCTGCGGAAATGGGTTGCATGGGTGAGGTAGGCGTGGCCTGCTCCATGGCAGCCGGAGCGTTGACAGCGGTTTTAGGCGGTACCAATGAACAGGTTGAAAATGCTGCTGAGATTGGAATCGAACATCATTTAGGTCTGACATGCGATCCCATTGGAGGATTGGTACAAATTCCTTGCATCGAAAGAAATGCCATGGGAGCAAACCAAGCAATTAATGCCGCCAATCTCGCTCTCGCGGGTGATGGAAAGCACTTTGTTTCTTTGGATGAAGCGATCGCGACGATGAAGCAAACAGGCAACGATATGCAATCATTGTATAAAGAAACCTCTCAGGGAGGCCTTGCAGTAAACGTCGCGGCATGTTAGCGATCTTAACGGGCGAGCGTGGTCCAAAAAAATTGCATGTAGGAGCGGCGGGCATTTAAGCAAGGCGCAAGCCCCCGCAGCCCGTCGATCGTAAGTCGGTCAATCGTCAATATTGACCGACTTACGATCGTTCAAGTTCGGGGCTTTGGCACAACGAATATCCTAAGGGAAGAGAATGAATGCCAATGGAAAGATTTGAAGAGCGCCGCCTGGTTGAATTCAAGAATCAGGGATTAAAGATCTTCGGAGTCCTTCATCTCCCTGTCTATGTGAAACCCGCCCCTGCTGTTCTGTTTTGCCATGGGCTCGCCGGTAACAAAATTGGCAAACACCGTATGTATGTTATTCTCTCCGAACGTCTTTCGAGAGCAGGCATCGCATCTCTTCGTTTTGACTTCCGAGGATCTGGAGACAGTGAAGGGAATTTTTCAGATATGTCTCTGCAAGGAGAGGTGTGCGATGCGGTAAAAGCCCTTGAATTTTTGTCTCTGCAACCCGGCATTGACCCTATGAGGATTGGGATCTTGGGGCGCTCCTTTGGCGGAGCCATCGCTGTGATTGCTGCTTATCGTTTTCAGAAAATCAAGAGCATTGCATTATGGGCTCCGGTGTTCAATGCAAACCAATGGGAAGAGAAATGGGAAATGTCGGAAACCAACAAAATCGATGAAAAACAGCGGCGGGAGCTCATGCGCGTCAACGGGCAGCTTCCAAGCATGAGTTTCTATCGGGAGTTATTCAGCATGAACATCGATCAAGAGATGCGCTCTTTACAAGATGTTCCCTTTTTTATTATTCATGGAGAGCAAGATCCCATTGTGAGTATCGAGCATGCAAAAAAATACATTGCAAGCCGCAAACAGCAATCGATCACAGAATTTGTTAAACTCCCCCATAGTGATCACGACTTCAATCACCCTAAAGAGAAAGAACAAGCAATCGACGACACCCGCCGATGGTTTGCTAAGAGGCTTTAAGCGCGACTTTGCAAAATTTTTGGACCCCCCATCTTTTAGTCTTAAACTCGCGTTAACGATGTTGAAAAGGAAAACATGATGTCCCCATTGACAGAGCTGCAAAAGCAAAGACAAGAGTATCAGGCGAAACTTCCCACTGTCCTGAGAAATATTGCTCAACTCCATCCCAACATGATAGCGGCTAGTACCGAAAGAGAACACTCTGCTCTCTCTGAGCTTTTCCCTCACACTCTTGGTCAGCGATCTCTTGAATTTTCTTTGGGAGAGCGTCAGCAGCACCAACCCCTCCGTGTAGGTGTTGTCTTTTCCGGAGGGCAAGCAGCAGGGGGGCATAATGTGATTACCGGTCTTTTTGACGCCCTCAAAACCCTTCATTCCCAAAGTCGGCTCTTTGGTTTTCTGGGCGGCCCGCGTGGAATCATTGATCGTGCTGAGATCGAACTGACAGAAGAGAAGCTCAAACATTACCGCAATCAGGGGGGATTCGATCTGTTAGGTTCAGGGAGAGACAAAATTGAGACATCCGATCACTTTGAGAGTGCAGAAAAAACAGCGAAAGAGATGCGCTTGGACGGCATCGTGATTATCGGAGGAGATGATTCCAACACAAATGCTGCCCTTTTAGCAGAATATTTTAAAGGAAAAGGGATGGCGACCCATGTCATTGGAGTTCCTAAAACCATTGACGGGGACTTAAAAAACGAGTCCATTGAAATTTCTTTTGGTTTCGATACCGCCGCTAAAACGTTTTCGGAAATCATTGGAAACGTCTTACGCGATAGCCTTTCGGCTAAAAAATACTATTTTTTCATTAAACTCATGGGGCGTTCGGCATCGCACCTTGCTCTTGAATGTGCATTGCAAACACACCCCAATCTCACTTTGATTGGCGAAGAAGTACAAGAAAAACAACAAACGCTGCAGGATCTTGCAGGCTACATCTGTGATGCGGTCTGTGCTCGGGCTGAGCAAAGCAAGAATTATGGAGTGGTTCTTGTTCCGGAAGGAATCATTGAGTTTATTCCGGAAATGAGGCAATTAATCCCCGAGTTAAATCGCTTGGATCTTGATTCGACGTTATCAAGGGAGGAGAAAATTGCGGCGGCAAGCAAGCAGCTAAGTATCGATTCCCTCTCTTGTTTCCGGTCACTTCCACAAAATATTCAAGCTCAATTACTGCTTGATCGCGATCCCCATGGAAACGTGAAAGTGTCGCAAATTGAAACGGAACGGCTTTTTATTGCGAAAGTGAAAGAAGAACTTAGGGCGAGAAAAACTCAAGGAACCTATCTTGGAACATTTAGTGCACAACCTCTGTTCTGCGGTTATGAGGGGCGCTCATGTTTACCTTCAAATTTCGATTGTCAATACTGCTATGCTTTGGGGCATGTTGCAGCTTTACTGATCAACGTCGGTGCAACAGGTTATATGAGCTGTGTAAAAAATCTAGCAAATTCTGTTGAAGACTGGACAGTTGCAGGGGTTCCGCTCACTTCAATGATTCATATGGAAATAAGAAAGGGCGCATCTAAGCCGGTCATCAAAAAAGCTTTAGTTAATTTAGAGGGCAATCCTTTCAAAGCTTTCAAAAAGCAAAGGGATGAGTGGGTCATTCACGATGATTATCGTTATCCGGGGCCTATTCAATTCTTCGGTCCGTCCAAACTCACAGATGCCATTTCCCTGACCTTAGAATACGAAAGCCGAGCACCTGATTCCTCAGACACTCATTGCCATCCAAACCTCAGACCCTGCTAATTCAAAATTTTGGAACCTGTTTGCTGAAAGAGACTTCGTCCAACCATGGGGCTTTGGCGCAGCCGAAATGCTAATTTTTGAATTTGTTTGGGTATACCCAACCACGTTCAAAAATTTTGCAAAGTAGAATTATTCCATTTCCGATCATTTTTTTGCTTGCCTGTTTCAGAAATTATCAATATAAACAAACACATAACGTTAACCAGAAAATAAGGTGACCCAGATGTCTAGGATTGCCCTCATTTTATTGATCGTGATACTTGCTATTTTAGGGTTTTTTCTCATCAAGCAGTCAAGAGAAAGCGAAGAAACATTAGAAACAGATGAGCAGGCAGCGATACCCGGGGATGACTTTGACTTTCATAATTGGCACGAATTTTCAGCTCCCAATGGCAGTTTTAAGGTGTTGCTTCCGAGTTTACCTCAACATGCAACGGAAAATATCAGCGATCCAAAATTTCAAAAGAAAAAAAAGTACGACATGTATGTCTCTGAAAAACCCGATGGGACAGTGTTTATGATCAACCTGATCGGCCTTCCGGATATCCCCCCATCCATCGATAGTAAGAAACTCTTAACAGCAACGATGAATGATATGGTCTCCTCGAATCCGGAAAATAAACTGAAAACAGTTGAAGTAGGGGAATACAATGGCTATCCCTCTCTCGATTTTATCATGGAAAATAACGAAGTGAATATTGATGCAAAGATTTTTCTCGTTGAGAATACCCTTTATGTTCTGTCAAGAGTTGTCAAAAATCAAAATTATACTCCCAATGAATACAACTTTTTTATCAATTCTTTTGAACTCTCTTCGTCTCCAAACGGATCTTGAATCTAAGGAGACCACCTAAGATGTCAAATCGAATGCATTGTTTGACCATTTGGCTTTTTCTTCTTAGTTTTTGTTTTTTTCCCTCCTTGTCTCAAGGGCAAGCTGAAGAACATCAACAGTATTACAACTATCCGAATCCGGGGCTCGTTGTTTTTAGAAACGGGCGTTGGATTGGAAGCGACTACTTGTATAATCTTTCCGACCACATTCCTGTTATTGTCGAAATTGTTAAACCTCAAGCTGCAACGGTTCCTTTTACAGAAGCGATGGTGCAAGAGCATGTGGCAGATATTTTCCGAAAGGCGAATATTGAGCCGTCCACTGGGGGTCGAGAAGGAGAATTTAACGGGAGGCAGCCTACTCTTCCTTTTTTTCACCTATTGATCATGATCTATCCTTTTGAAAACGGGTATGTTGCCCTTTGTGAAGGAAGTTTGTTTGAAAAAGTGACTTTGGATCGGGTTCATCTTGCTCCAGAAGCTACCCTTCAAGCGATTACCTGGGAGATGCAAACATTGATTTTGTCTCCGGAAAAAGAACTTCTCGACCAGTTGAAGCAAAGCCTTGATCGGATCGCAAAGGAATTTGCCGATCGTTTCCGGTTTTATGCAGGAGTAAAATCCCAAATCAAGACGTCGCCTTAGACCCTAATTGCCACTCAAACCTCAACGGGAAATGTGCCGGATACACTTCCGGTCGAGGTTTAGGATAGCACAACCGGGTCTAAGAACCTTTCTTCAGAAGAGCATTTCCGAAATGCTCTTTGAAAGGTGTTTCAGTGTCTTTAATTGTTTGTAAAAGTTTGTCTTGAGTACTCGAATAGATGTGTTGAGTATCTTCGTGGGAAAGGACTTTTACAGTGTGTTGGAACCTGTCAGCATTCTCAGGAGGTATGTAGTCGTGTATATTACTCGTGTACAAAGTATCGATAATCAGATTCTGCGCTTCAAGAGTTTCTCTAACCGCTTCAAAAAAGGGCGTATCCTGAAAGTCAGCAGTCACAACAAATATTCGCCCTTCTTGCGCCATGGCTTTAATGTGTTCAAAAGATTCATCGTCAGATAGCCAACTTCCAGGACGCAAAGTCTCGCTTTCCAACTGCTCGTATGGAGTGAAAGCATCTCGGCTTTCGCTCACTCCAGGTTGAAATACTTGCATCCATTGAGGGGTTTTTTCTATTTTATTAAAAATTTCATTTAAAGTAAATAAATTGAACGCAGATTGAGATTTATTTAAATCTACTAAAATCCCACATTTAGATTTTCTGAGTGCCATAATATCGTAATTGTGCCAACCTGAAACACCTAGATGAACCCCATTTGGATGTTTTGGAATATTACCAAGGATTTCTCTTACTTTATCTAAACCCTCTTCATTAGTTGATATATAAGATGGAGTGTTTGTTAAATTTTTATCAGATATTACTGGTATATGTTTACCTAATGATTGAATAAAAGACATAATTAAACCTCGTAAATGCTTTAAAGTTGATAATTTTTATTGATTTTTAATAATAAAATATAACTGTTGTTTTCTTGTTTAGAAAAAATTAATTTTATGTAAAATCTCGGACTTTGGAAAATTTTTGGACAACGATGCTGAGAGAAACAAAAAAAACATTCATTTAACTGGAGGAATTCTCTCTCTGCAGATGAGTTCAAAAATTTTCAAAGTCGATAAAACAGGGGAAAATCGTTTTGGCGAAAAGAGAGAAGCGCAGAAGATGCGCGGCTAAAAAAAAGTTTAGGTCAACAATGGCATCCAGCAGATCGGTCGCTCAAACCGGGGTTCACGTGAAGCCTTAGTCGTCCCTGAAAAAGTCCTCGCAGCGAAAAAATGCCCTTTTTACAAAAAATGTGTAAACCTACTCACCTAACCCACAAGGGGTTAGGCTCGTCAGTTTCCTCATTTTTTGTTTCAAAAATGGCTATTTTTTCTCTCGCGAGTACGGCTGCCTCGTTAAAATTTGCAAGGAAATCAATTAACGTGATTCA
>JBAUVX010000418.1:0-3528 GCA_049583465.1 Waddliaceae bacterium
GATCGTTCAACCCCGGGAGCTTTCGCGCGGCCCAACCTCTTAATTTAAGCTTGACAGAGCACTAGCTCTTCTAGAGGTAGGTTTAGCAAGACAGCAATTTTTTTTTATGGGTAGAAAACAACGAAAAAAGAAAGCCAAGAAAAAGAAAGAACAGCCCAAAACATCTCAAGAGATGAACGGTTTTTTCACAGTATCTCTTGCAGTTGTCATGCTGACCAGCCTGTTGAGCTTTTCCTATGGGCAAGGGACGATACATTGGTTAGGGGCGATAGGCTATACCATCGGGTGGGTTTTAGTTGGGATTTTTGGCATAAGCAGTTATTTTGCTGCGGTCTACCTAGGATGGTTTGGATGGCGTATGCTGTTTAGAAAATCGATCAACAACCCTCGATCCAAACATCTGATGATGGGAACGATCATCGTCTCTTTCAGCATCTTACTTTGTCTCGTCGAAGATCAATTCCCCCATGTTGGCGAATCTCTTAACTTCTTCTTTTATACGCAGCTTTGGAATCGCAAACTCCATTTTCATTTGGGAGGCTCGCCCCTTTATTACCTTTACAAAGATCTTCCCATTTTCAATCTCAAACACCTGTTGAATTCCATGGGCGTTGCCATTATCTTTTCGATCACGCTGATCAGCAGCTTTCTTATCCTAGCAAAAATCAATCTCAAAGAGATATGGAAACGTTTGGTGAAAAAATATGTCGATAGCAATTGGACATTCAAGTTGCGATTGAACCCAAAAGAAAACGACAATCATTTTCTCAGGTATGTGAAGTTGAGAATCCCCCACTTTTCTGCTCAACAGTCATTACAAAATAGCTCCTTGTCGAAAAGGTCGGACATTCTCCTTATCAAACCGGAAAGAAACCTCAAAGAAAGGCCCTCTTTAACGCGAAAAATGTTAGAAGAGGCAGGCGATGTCATTCTCCCCTCTCCCCACCATCAAGAAGATCTACCCCCTTCTCAAAAGCTCAACATCCAAGGGGACAGGAAAAGCAGGCGGGAAGCTGCTCTCATTGCACAGCGTATCCATCTAGGGGATTTTTCCGACTTTCAACCTCCCTCTTTTCAGCTTCTCACAAATCCCAAAAATGTGGATCAAACGTCGCTGAAAAAAGATCTACGCCGTCAGGCAGAGGTGTTGGAAGAGACGTTGCTAAGCTTTAGCATCGAAGCAAAAGTAGGTCAAATTAACTGCGGGCCTACCATTACCTCATTTGAAGTACACCCTGCGATTGGAGTCAAAGTGCAGAAAATTAAAGCACTTGAAAACGATATTGCCCTCAACATGGAAGCCAAATCCATTCGTATTCTCGCTCCTATTCCGGGCAAAGCAGCAATAGGGATCGAAGTTCCAAATCCACATCCGCAAGAGGTCTCGTTTAAGGAAATGTTAAACGCTTACCTCCAAAGAGAGAACAAGTTTCAAATCCCCGTGTTGTTAGGCAAGAGAGTCAATGGAGAGTATGTGATCGAAGATCTTTCAAGGATGCCTCATCTGATCATTGCAGGAGCGACGGGATCCGGAAAATCTGTTTGCATTAACACGATTATCATGTCAATCCTCATGACGTCTAAACCCGATGAAATCAAGTTTCTCATGGTCGACCCCAAAAAGGTCGAGTTGACTCCCTACTCAAAACTTCCGCATATGCTAGCACCGGTCATCACAGGAGCCTCCGGCGCCTGTACAGCTTTGGGTTGGCTAGTCAAAGAGATGGAAAACCGCTACGAACTCTTGAAAATGGTTGGCTTCCGCAACCTGATTGCGTTCAATCGACGCCAAAGGAATGAAGAGTTCGAAGCCTCTCTTAAAAAAGAGATTCCTTCGAAAATGCCCTATATTGTGTGCATTATCGATGAACTTGCAGACTTAATGATGGTTGCCAGCAAAGATACGGAAACCTACATCGCAAGAATTGCTCAAATGGCGCGAGCCGTAGGCATTCACTTGATTTTAGCCACCCAGCGTCCCTCTCGCGAAGTGATCACAGGGCTAATTAAAGCTAACTTTCCAACACGCATCTCCTTTAAAGTGTCGAGCCGCGTCAACAGCCAAATCATCTTAGATGAAATAGGGGCAGAATCTCTGCTCGGCAATGGAGATCTTCTCTTTTTACCGCCCGGCTCTCATCATCTGATTAGAGCCCAGGGAGCCTACATTCGCGATCAAGACATTACCTCTGTTATCAAATCGATTTGTGCACAAGCCCCTCCCAATTACATCATCCCCTCTTTTGATGACATTGAAGGAGAACTGGATCCCCTGGGAGATCCCTTTGACGACAATGCAAAAGACACTCTCTATGATCAAGCTCTTGATGTGGTGATGAAAACAGGCAATGCTTCTACAACATTTTTGCAACGCAAATTAAAAATCGGATACGCACGGGCTGCGAGTATTATCGATCAACTAGAAACGAATCAAATCATTAGCGCTGCCAACGGAAGCAAGCCTCGCAAAGTCCTTGTCAAAGAAACAGAGGATCAGTGAAATGGAAGGTTTTTGTCCCCTTGCTTCAGGATCGAAAGGAAATTGCATCTATCTTGGGACAGGGCAAACAAAAATTCTCATCGATGCAGGGCTGAGTGCACGAGCAATCAAACTAAAACTCGCTCAAATCCACGTCGACATCGGAGAGATCGATGCCATTCTCATCAGCCATGAACACACTGACCACATTCAAGGCTTGCGCGTCCTTGCATTCCGAATGGGGATTCCCATCTTTGCCAACCATGAAACGGCAAAGGGAATTGTGCACTATTTTCATGATTGCCCGGCATTCAAAATTTTTTCAACGGGAGAGACATTTTCCTATCGCGATTTGACGATTCATCCTTTCTGTGTTCAGCATGATACTCTTGATCCTGTGGCATTTACCATACGCTATCAGGGTTTGAAAATGGGATTTTGCACCGATCTGGGATTTGTTACCTCTTTGGTGCGCCACCAACTCAAAGAGTGTGATTATCTTTATGTTGAAGCCAAT
The DNA here is from genome assembly GCA_049583465.1 of Waddliaceae bacterium. GTDB lineage: Bacteria > Chlamydiota > Chlamydiia > Chlamydiales > Waddliaceae > JBAUVX01. The sequence goes on from JBAUVX010000418.1 coordinate 2,997, forward strand.
CATCAGCCTTCGATGGTCCATGCAAGTGCACGGCCCATGTACTATAAACAAAGGGTTCTAAGCCGAAGTGGACATCTTTCCAATGAAGCGTGCGGAGACCTCCTTAAGGATGTTGCCCACTCCCAACTCAAACATGTTCACCTTGCCCATCTTTCCAGCGAATGCAATTCCCCTGAGACGGCTCTCAGTGTTATCAGAAAAATATTGGAAAACCACGGTGTGCAGCTAGAGATGTGCATTGCTCCCCAAGATAAAATCAGCAGAGCGATCTCATTTTGAATTCTCTGCAACCGGCATGTGACCATTTAATGGTCGAATTTCAATGAATTCAGCCATTTTACTTGAAATTTTCCCCAAAATTTCTATCATTGAGGGTATGTATATCCCTCAACTTCTGGAACAGGTATTCACGCCATGGGCGAATTGCGATTTTGCGATTTCGGTTGATAATGCGCAGGTACTAGTTTCACCACTCATTTAAAGCATGGTTGTTAGTGTAAAACACAGAGAGCACAGAGAGAAAGGACGGGGG
>JBAUVX010000419.1:0-2051 GCA_049583465.1 Waddliaceae bacterium
ATCTACAAGTCGAAGGAGATACGAATCCAGCATACAAAGCCGCTATATCCGCAAGAGCTGGCAAATAATCCATTAGTGACCTCAAAACTTGTTGAGAATCAATTTGCTATTGAGCTCAAGAAATACCTACTTAAGAAGCTGCCGGAATACATGGTTCCAGACTATTTTGTCGTTTTAGATAAATTGCCTACGACATCCAACGGAAAGTTAGACAGGAATTCCCTTCCGGAGATTGGACTTGAGGGCGGGGAACGCAATTCTCCTCGTAATGAGTTAGAAAAGCAAGTGCACTCCATATGGGCTGATGTTTTGGGGCTATCTGAAGATAAATTGAGCATCACTGATGATTTCTTCCGATTAGGGGGAAATAGTATTCTTGCAATCAAACTCACAAATAAGCTGAATAACTCGCTTCAACAGAATATCAAAGTTTCCGACATATTTACCCATCCCAGTGTGGAAAAACTCGTTCAGAGTTTTTCTGGTAATCAAGCTGATGAAATTTCTATCAAAAAAGGGCTTTTCATCAATGAGAGAGAACAGGTGTTATCTTTCGCACAAGAGCGTTTGTGGTTCATCCAAACCTATGAGCATGGAACAAATGTTTACAATGTTCCTCTCATTTTTGAATTGAGCAATCAGATAGATCTAGAAGCTTTGAAGAAGGCTCTTTTTAGCATTGTGAATCGCCATGAGGTCTTACGGACAATTATTAAGGAAGACGAAGAGGGCAACGGCTATCAAATTGTCTTAGAGTCAACCAGATTGACGATGCCCGTAATCAATGTGGGCAGATCGCAACTAGATAACGAGCTCGACAAAGAAGTGAATCACATCTTTGACTTAAAAAAAGAAATGCCAACAAGAATACGCTTCTATGCAGACCCTACCGGCCGTCAATTCTTACTTATTGTGCTTCATCATATTGCTTTTGATGGATGGTCTTTCGACCTCCTTTTAAAAGAGTTGGATTCTCTTTATGCGTTTTATTCCGGAGTTTCCCCAAAAGCTATGCCAAAGCCTAAATTACAATATAAAGATTTTGCTAAATGGCAGCGCAACTATTTAAAAGGAGAGAAGTTTGAGGATCAGCTTAAATACTGGCATAGGAAGCTAGCAGATTATGAGACGCTGAACTTAGTGATCGACAGGGCCCGTCCTCCACAAGTTGATTATAATGGCTCAAATATCTTCTTCAAATTTGATCGAACTCTTTCGCAAGATTTGAGACAGCTTGCGAAAAAATTAGGGATAAGTCTGTATAGTCTGCTTCTCAGTGCTTATTTTTTACTTTTGAAGACTTATAGCGGTCAGAATGATTTGATTGTGGGGACCCCTGTTGCGAATCGCCACTACAATGACATCGAAGAGATGATCGGATTTTTTGTTAATAGCCTGGTACTGCGATCTGAAATCAAATTGAAAATGACAGTTGAAGAGTTTATCCGCCAGACAAGTGCAGGGGTTATTGAGGCTCAACAAAACCAAGATGTCCCCTTTGAAAAATTGGTGGAAGAGCTTGAAATTTGCAAAGATACAAGCAGGCACCCTCTTTTTCAGGTGATGTTTACCGTGCAAAGTTTTGGTAGCCAATTAGAAGATCAAATATATCTTTGGAGAGAACTGGATGTTGTCCATCTAGCAAATGTGATTAAACCCTATGATCGCGAGCTGAGTCTGTTTCAAGTCGCCTATTTCGATCTCACGACATTCATCAATGACAGCAAAGAAGAGCTAGAAGGACGATTTAACTATGCGACAGCATTGTTTGATCGTAAGACGATCGAGGGATACGTCGCAACTTATGAGAACATTCTTCGACAGATCGTAGAAATCGACTGTAGTCAAGCCCATCTTTCAAATCTCACACTCATCACCCGAACTGAATTCAACACCATCGTTAATGAATGGAACCAAACAGCGACAGATTACCCGAAAATGATGAAGGTACACCAACTTTTTGAACACTATGCAGCCCAACATTCTGATGCTAGCGCCGTTCTTTCCGAAGGGCTAGCACTCAGCTACGCAGAGCTCAATAAGAGGGCTAA
>JBAUVX010000420.1:0-2833 GCA_049583465.1 Waddliaceae bacterium
GCCTAGAGTACTCCAACTGTTTGGCTATACACCCCCGCATGTTGCGCGGGCGATTTCTTCATCTTTTTGATTCTAAGTGAATTAAAAAATCTCGAATGGTGAACACACACCAAGCTTCGATTTTGTAACCCACTTAGAATCAAAAATCTATTGAAATCGCCTCTCGCAACATGCGGAATGTGGGTTTTAACGCGAGTTTAGGGCAAGAAAATGAATATGAAAAGTTCTTGCTTTTAGTAATAAAATTTTTTATTATTAATAGAAAATTTTAGGAGATTAGAAGTATGTGCGTTTCCGGTGATTACTCACGAAGAGTTTCAACATGGTCTAACAGCAATGATGAGGAAAAATCGGATGATTCTTCATTCGATAATAACGCTCCTATTCAACCTATTGCCACACCTGAACATACTAGAGCAATCATAGAAACTATGTCAGCCAATGTGGCGGGCCGATGCGGCATTATTAATCCGCATTCGCCGACGCAGATGCATCCGGACCCTGATATCGGCAAGGAACCTCAGGTGAAAGCTGATCTTGTTTCTAAACGTGAGAAATTAAAAGCTTTAATTCCAAATAAAACAGAGCATCTTCAAAATCTTAAGAAAATGGAACCAACTTCAAAAGTAAAAAATAAAATCGAAAGGGTTTCCAATGAACTTAACAGCAAGAAAGATGAACTCAAAAAAATTGAATTAGAATTGGCGGATTTTCTTAAAGAGAAAATCCGTTGCATCTCATCAGAATTGGCCAAAGCAGTATTGTGGGATTGCTTATCTGTATGGATTAAGGACTTCCGCTGTAGTGGATTGGATTCAAAAGAACACGAAAATAATCGCGATAAAATAATTGCCGTCAAGAAAGTGCAATTACCTTCAACGATTGAGGAATTTTTGAAACAACCTCTGATGTTGTGCGACTCGACCCAAGAAGATATTAAAAAAAACCTGGAAGAATCCGTTACTCTTCTGAATCAATTACCTCATGAATTGAAAGGACTGCTTGGCCTAAAAAAAAATGTGGACGAAACGGAAATTCGGAATTTTGTTAACGCGATATACATAAAATTTCAGCTACTCCATAAGGCTTCCCAACTAAAAGAGTTATTTCAAAGAGAGCTTCTCAAACGTGATTCGTCCGGAAAATTGCAGACGACAAAGTCTGTTAAAAAACTGAGAAAAGTTTTAGGAAATAGCTTTTTAGGTGTCCAAACGAGCATGATACAGTGGGGCGGGTCTATTAATTTTTGTTTACTAGATAAACTGAAACCCGGGTTGGTGCCTTTTCTCCGAGTTTTAGACTGCCCTGACAGCTCCTATGATGAATTACCCCTTGCCTTAGATTATCTGACCACTAAATTTGAATCATTACTAAGACTATTTTTAAAGAGTCATGGGGTAAGCATAATCGAACCGAGTAAAGATTATTTAGGCCGTCCTATATCCCGGACGATCGAGCTTAATCGTTTAATGGATCATCTTCAAAAGATGAGTGTGTTTAAACCGAATGATAAAAATTTGTTCCAACATCTATTTACACAAACATTAAATCTTCGTAATCGGATTAGTCACAATGAAATTCCACTACAAGAATATCAGGAAAAGGGATTTTTGTATTTAATATTGGTTTTTACGGCGATCCTAAGATTATCAACCTATAAGGAAGGTAAAGCTAAAGCAGAATTCTTGGATCCCAAACCTTTCGAAACCCAGGCAAAACAATCTAAAGTATCAGAACAGTTTATCATTTGTTGCCGCGAAGAAGCATATGAGTATGTAAAGACTCATGGCCCGAAGAATATTCTTGAACATCTCTCTTTTCAAGAGGGATTTCTATCCGGTTTATCAAGACCGGGTGGTAACACATTGGAAGAGCAGGCCTTTCGACAGATCGTGCAAAAAAAACCCGTTATTTTGTCAGCAACAGGAAGATCCGATAGTATCACTGCTCATTACGGTACAGAGGTGGATGAGTCAAAAGAAGAAAGGTATAAAAAAATTGCTGCCGGAGAAAAGGGCAGTTTCCGGGAACTTGAAAAATGTCGTCAAAGTTTTGAATTTGAGCTTGGCCCCTTTTTAGAGGAACTATTTTGCTGTTTTATTGATATAAAAAAATTTAATCCTAAAAGGATTTGCGATCAACTGACACATAATTGGCAGGGAAACTCCGAAAATCCACCTGAATGGGTGTTGAGTTTAAGACCGGCTATTAACCATTTTTATGATACAACCAAGAGCTTAAAAAAGTGCCGTGATATTAGCTTTGATTTATGTGTTAATGCTTTGTCCTTACGCTTTGAAGGTTTGCTTCGGAGTCTTAACAAGTCTTTTAAAAGGATGAGCACGATCACCCAAATTCTGGATAGCCCTCTTTTTGTCGATTTTTACGGAAAAGAAGATCAATTGTTCTTACGTACATTGCTATCTGATAAATGGGGATATGGTCTTCGACACCAATCTGCGCATCATTTTCATTCGGCAAAGACATACAAGGGCCGACATGGTCTTCGTGTCAGCGCACTTTTAATTTTGAGTTTTCTGCGCTTAAGCCGCCGAAGCGGCTGTAATTCGCAGCCGAATTTAACACCTGCCCCCTTAACAAAATTTATCATACCGGTTAATAAACAATGTGCCGAGCAGGAAACTAAAATCGCAGAACAATTTTTCTTTAATGTTTTTGAGGAAGCCTTTAGAAACAATAAATCATCAAGTGTGATAATACTGGTGATGGCATTAGACTCGAACCAAACACTGATCCTGATAAAAAGCCGACAAGCAAAATCTTATATCAGGTGCTCCCGCCAATGAATTTCACAACCCATTAAAAATTAGAC
>JBAUVX010000421.1:0-4967 GCA_049583465.1 Waddliaceae bacterium
CTCCTACATTCGTTGTAGTTACCACCCCTAATGCGAAACAGCAGAGTGCCTATAAACTGTTGGAGTCTATAAAAATGTAGGCAGACTCCTGACTTATTTTCTTTGATAACTCCATAATATTAAAGAAAATAGATTTTTTTAGCCCAGGAACTTCGGTTTAGATGGGTGCAAAGAAATTTCTAAGCGCCTTGGCTGCTCTGTTGTTCTTGTACATCACAGCAACAAGGCCAATACCGCAGAGCGAGGGAGCAGTTCATTGAGAGGCTCAATGGACTTTATGATCGAAACAAAAAAATCGGGACATGGCCCAAGATCGGTCTTTTCAATCGAATGCTCGAAGCTGAAGGACGGCGAACAATGGGAACAGAAGATTTTTAGGCTCGTAAAGGTTGAAGGGACTCAAAGCGTGGCAATTTCGTGGATGGATTCGATTGAAGGGAGAGGGGAGAGGGGAGAGATGGAAACCCACATCGAGAAAATTCTTAATCTGATGCTGGAGTACCAAGAAACAAAATTTGCTGTGAATTCAATAGCCGAAGTTATCGGTGAGACTCCGAAGTACACGCGAAAGTTGCTGTCCACGATGGTAGATGACGGACGGTGTTCGCGAGTTCTCAAGGATGATGACAAACCATCGAGTAACAGAAATCCATTTCTTTACTGGATCTTATGAAATGCTGACGGGAAACCCTAGAAAATCGCACACCATCGTCGGAAACCTAATCCCCTACGGGGATTTTAGGTGGTTTCCGAGCCGTAGGGGTGTCGGAAACCTAAGTTTCCGAGAGTTTCCGAGGAAGTTTCCGAGGTTAGTTTCATGTAACTTCACGATCAGTTTAACAAGCATTTCGTTTTTATTTTTAAACATTGATGAAAACAAACTAAGCCGGAAGTTTCCGAGCGTTTTTATAAAATTATCGAGAGGTTTCCGAGAAGTTTCCGATGGTTTTTTATGCAAAAAATGGGGTTTTTTGGTGAAAAATGCCCCAAAAAGCAGGGATTTTGGTGTTATCAGACCATGTTACTGTGTTTTTTTCAAAAAAAAGTATGTAGTTTCCGAGAGGTTTCCGAAGTATTTATTATATAGTTTCCGAATAATTGGAGTTCTAGAGGACTGTTCTGAAAATATGACAGAGATTAGAAGGGGTGAAGAGTGACAGTGACAATCCAGCCGCGTGAATATCAAATCAAGGCCTTAGAAGCCATCATTTTAAGGCAAAAAGGTGGCATTTTGAGGCAGCTCGTTTCATTGCCAACAGGAACCGGAAAGACCATCCTTTTCGGGCTGTTAGCGAAGGAACTAAACACAAAAACTCTGATCATTGCTCATAGAGAGCAGCTGATCTATCAGGCCGTTGATAAAATTTCGATGGTTTGGCCAGGCTCGGAAACCACTTCGGAAACTTCGGTTTCCGACAAGTTTCTGATTGGTGTTTGCATGGCGGAAAGGAATGAGATCAGCGCTCAAATTGTTGTTGCAACTGTTCAGTCTGCTTCGAGGCCAGGAAGGCTTGAGCAGTTGAAGGAGTGTGGATTCAACCTCTGTGTTATTGACGAGGCGCATCATTCTGGGGCTGACAACTATAAAACCTTGCTTCAAGATCTAGGGTTCTTGGATGGGAATAGCGACAAGCTGCTGGTTGGAGTAACTGCGACTCCCATGAGGAAAGGCGGAGGATTGGGGGACATCTTCGATGAGGTGGTGTTTGAGAGAGGCATTGGCACAATGATAAGAGCCGGGTATCTCTCAGATTTGAAAGGAAAACGTATCCTCACACACACGAGTCTGGACGGGGTTTCGATTAACAATGGCGATTTCACCGAATACCAGTTATCGGAGGTTTGCAACACTCCCGAGAGAAATGCTTTAATCGCCGATTCCTTTTTAGAGCATTGCCAGGATAGAAAAGGGATCGCGTTCACTTGTGACGTTCGCCACGCCATCGAACTAGCAGAAACCTTTAAACAAAAAGGGATCAACGCATCCGCGATATATGGCTCGATGGACGTTGAAGAGAAGCGCCGCATCTTGAATGAGTTTTCATCGGGTGAGATACAGATTTTAGCCAATTGTGCCTTGCTCACTGAAGGATATGATCAGACAGACATCTCGGCTGTTTTGATGTGCAGGCCGACAAGAAGCCAAGGGCTATACATTCAATGCATCGGAAGGGGCACACGCCTGCATCCCGGTAAAACAGACTGCCTTGTCTTGGATTTCTGCGACAATTTTCATGACATCCAAAGCATTGCAAATCTATCAAAAGCCGTTGTTCATGACGATGAAAAAAGAGAAAAAACGAATGATGATGAAGACTTTCACGTAAAAAAAGACCCACAGCGCGTCAATATCGACAACGAAATCATCGGTGATTTTGATCTTTTGGACAGATCCAAATTTGCTTGGACATCTGTTGATGAAGACTGGTTCATACAGTTGTCGCCCGACGTTTCTGTTTGGATCGTCAAAGAAGAAGATAATTACATCCCACAGATTAAAAATGAAACAGAAGCGGAGTTTTTTGCAAACGCGGTCCCTCTCAATTATGCCTTTGGCATTTGTGAGGATTGGCTAAGAAAAAATAGTCACCTAACATTCTGGTCTGCGAAAGACGCGCTTTGGCGGAAAGAAAGCCCGACGGAAAAACAGATTAGAACGCTCAAAAAGATGGGGCGCAACCCAGAAGGACTAACCCGTGGCGATGCAAGCCAGCTCATCGGAAAAAGGATCAACAGCCGCACTGAATGGCGAAGAGGTCCGGCAACATCAAAGCAGAGATATCGATTGAGAACGATGGGTCTTAAACCCTCTCATTCGCTAACAAAGGGAGAGGCGTCAGATCTGATTAACCAAATTAAAAACAAGGAGGAAGAATGTGCAAAAAGACAATAAAATATAAAGAAAATTTAGATTCAAAGCTTGAAGAGGATAAATTAAATAGCGAGCGTTCATTACAATCAATTTGTAAATACGGAAAGATAGATAAAGATTTAATTGATGAGAAGTATAAAGGTCAAGTAGAAGATGTTTTTGGAACGGCTGATTTTAATTTGATCCAGGAGATACTCAGCGTGGGCGAAAGCGGCTTGGTGCGCAGAGACGAAGAAAAACACAACATAGACGTGCTGCTTAGGACTTTAGCCGATTTAAAACCCAACAATGCAAGGGAGGCGATGCTCTGTGTGCAAGCGCAGGCTTTGTTCTCTCAGGGAATGAATCTGCTTCATTGGGCGACTAATGAAAGCATGTTGAGTAATGAAGACCACTATATGAAAAATGCAATAAAGTGTCTTCGCCTTCACAATGAGACACTTCTAACTCTTGACAAAATCAGACGCGGGGGAGAACAAAGGGTCGTCGTCCAGCATGTCAACGTCACCGATGGAGGCCAGGCGGCCATTATGGCCGGAAACTTCAGGGCCGGGGGTGGGGGTAAAGGAAAAAATGAGGAGTAACCTTATGCGTTGTCAAGCAAAAAGCAAAAGGTCAGGCACTCAGTGCAAGAGCTGGGCAGTAAGACAAAAGAGAGTCTGTCGTATGCATGGTGCTTTTGGTGGAATAAAAACTAAAGAGGGCAGGCAAAGGCAGGTTGAAGCGGTAACCAAGCATGGCTATTTCTCATCAAAGGCTATCGAAGAGCGGCGAATATTTCGAGAAAGCTTGAGGCAATACAGGGAAGTGCTCAATGGGTAAGATCGATAGAACCTCCAAGAGATCCTCTCAGGACGAGTACAAGGCCATCAACGCGTTTTTAGGCGAAGGCTACTCTCAACCCCACCTTCTTGGACCACGATTTTAAGAGCACATTGTCTATCCAGGAATCGCTATTTTGTTGCAAAAGGGTACGATATATCGTACAATAGAGTTAAAGACAGGGAATCGATGCCTCAGTACACCATCTACGAAACCGACGATTATTTAAAATGGCTGGAGACTCAAACCCTAAAATCTAGAAACCAAATCCAATCTAGGATATTAAAAATCGAAGATGAAGGGCATTTCGGCCACACCAAAGACCTAAAGAAAGATGGGATTTGGGAGATGAAATTCAATGATGGTAGAAGGATTTACTACGTGGTTATCCCTGAGTCGAAAATAATTCTCTTGCTAGGAGGAAACAAAAATGGGCAAAGCAAAGACATCAACCAAGCAGCAAACATACTCAGAAAAATTATCAAAGATGGATCTCGATAAAGTACCCGGACTTCGAAAAGCTAATCCATTAAAAGAGCTTACTGATGAGAAGAAGATATCGATGGCCGTCTTCGAATGCCTGCGAAATAACGATCCCGAGGGTGTCATGGAAATGATTGCTCTTTATCTAGAGGCCGTAAACAAGGCCAAGCTCAGAAGAAGAACAAAATTGTCGAAGTCCACAATGTACTCGGCTTTGAAGCACCGCAATCCTACAGTGAAAACGCTTGCAAAGATCATGTACGACTTTACGCATGCGAAAGAATAGCGCGCGATTCTTATTAAGAAAGCTTGCGAAAGAGCACGTAAGAGTTACTGGTTTTCTCTTCCTGAGCAAGCACACGATGGGAAAAAATACGTCACTTACGAAGTGATCGGAGACAACAGCATAGCGGCGCCTACGCATTTTTTCAAGGCTATCTGGACGCCTAATGGTGTGGAGGCCTTAATATTCCCTGCCCAACAAAAAGAGACCCACTGAGACGCCCTTAAAACGCTTCAGAACGACTGTTGAGAGAGTCGAGAAGGCGTCGGGTGTGGTGTTTTCTCACAAAAAGTCTAAGAGTATTTCCAGAGCCCATCCGCGTTCGTTGTTGATTCTGTCTACGAAAGCCGACAGCGAATAAAGGCCTTCGTCGGTAAACTCTTCAAACTGCTGGCTGTCTTGTGGAAGCTTCGGCGCCTTATCAAACACCACGTTGAGAAAGTTTTCTTTGTATTCAATCGGGTCGATCAGTGACTTTGCTTTGCCCATGGCGATTCCTCCTTAGAC
>JBAUVX010000422.1:0-1661 GCA_049583465.1 Waddliaceae bacterium
TTCGTTCATTCAAATGAGGAGCAAGTAGTTGATATGTATGTGAAAGCGATGCTTCAATCTGATTCATGATAAGAAGTGTATCAAATTCATTTTATAAACGTAACATTTATTTGCTTACGGCGCCTTATCTACGTTTATTTCAACGGAATTTAGGTCTGGTTTTGAATTTTGGTCAGCCACTTTTACGTGATGGAATTTCAAGAGTAGTCAATAATTTTTGAACTCCTCCGCGTTGCGGCCCTACCCTGCGGAGCAGGTGTGGAATGTGGGGAAAAAGCTTCAATGAGGTCCACAACCTGCTTTATTTGCAGCATTGAAATGCTTCTTCCTCTGTCTTGCACACATTTAAAATCGCATCGGAATTGGTGATCTTTAAAACATTGGCCGTTTGATGATTGATGGAAAAAATGGCTAGGTAACCACTTTTCGCCTTTACTTTCTTGTGGAGATCGAGAAGGAGATGTAGGCCGGCAATACTCAAGTAGGAAACCCCTGAAAAATCGATGAGGATGGACGCATTCCCCCACTTCTCGATGTAGCCCAACAATTGGCGATCAACTTGCGGAACGGTAACGTGATCGAGCCGCCCCTTTATCCTTAAAAGGAGGATGGTCTCCCTTGCATCGTGTTGAATTTCAATTAATCCTGCCATAGAACCTGCATCGCCATTCGATTCGATTTCCTGAAATACACTGAGTAATAGATGCGGCAACGGCATGGCGCACGCTGAACACCTATACACATTCTAATTCAAGAACTGGGATTTCGGCGGCGTCAAAGCCCCGGGCTTGGACGATCGCAAGGGGCTCCATATCATTAATATTGAACCTTTTGCGATCGTTTAATCGCGGGAGCTTTCGCGTTGCCCAAATCCAATTCTTGAATTTGAATGTATATAATCTTCCCAGGGACAATCCCAGGGTAGAGACTAAATGGCATCTCTTAAAAAACAGTTGCTCATTCCATTTTTTTTCGGTTTGCATTAGCCGACAGACAGGGTTGATTTGATTTTTCCAGAATGAGAACATTCCAGTCATTATCCCTCCGATAATCTACCCTATCCATGATGGAGATGGCAATAAAAATACCAAATCCCCCCTTTTGATGTTTTAGCATTTCCCGCTTTTTTGGATGTTTTTGCAGTTCTACAAGGGGATTGAAAGGAATGCCTTGATCTTTCAGAGTGATGACAACTTTTCCTTCCTGAGGTTCGCGGCAATCAATTATCACCAAACCGACCTTATCAGTATAAGCATAATTGACAATATTGACGAAAAGCTCTTCCACAGCTAATTCAATCTCTTGGGCTGCCAATTCTGAAAATCCAAAGCCGCAGACTTCGCTTTGGACAAATCCAAGTATTGGGTATAAACTGTCTAGCTCTGCTACAAATTCTCTTTCCATCTTCTTTCTGTACACATTTTGGTCCCCGGAAAGCATCAGTCTTAAAGGTAAACATCAATTCTTCAGCTTAATTGGTTATATAAGGAAGGAAGCATTTACTCTGCAACCCCTAACTCATTCAAGAGAGGGAAAAGGGGAAAGACATTCAACCCGGGTATTCATTTTCCGGTCTATGAACCTATCTCACTAAACGCTTTTCAGCCGATTTTGTGATGAATTTTGATCTCAACTTATGAAAGTTGAGCGAAAAATCAGCC